>JALQUL010000472.1 GCA_023260735.1 Limnohabitans sp.
GTCGTGACTTAACTCGGGAAGTTTCGGTCAATGCTAATGCCTTTGGTCGCTCGGCTGGCGAAGTCTCTAATGACATTAAAAAGGTGCTAGATAGCATGGCACTACCACCAGGTTACCGTTACCAGTTTGGTGGCTCTACCAAAAATATGGCGGAATCTTTTGGATATGCCGTTTCTGCACTGGCACTGGCCATTATTTTTATTTACATGATTTTGGCAAGTCAATTCAAGAGCTTTTTACAACCTATTGCTTTAATGACATCACTACCACTGACCTTAATTGGTGTGGTGCTGGCTTTATTGGCCTTTAACTCTACCCTTTCCATGTTTTCGATAATTGGGGTGGTCATGCTGATGGGCTTGGTTACCAAAAACGCTATTTTACTAGTTGATTTTGCGATTCGCTCGCGCGAAGATCACCTAGATGAAACAGGTAAAATGGTGCCCGGCTTGCCACGTCCAGAGGCCTTGTTATTAGCCGCAAAAGTAAGATTAAGACCTATTTTAATGACTACTTTAGCGATGGTGTTTGGCATGGTTCCTTTGGCATTTGCCCTTACAGAAGGCTCTGAACAACGTGCTCCTATGGGGCAAGCAGTTATTGGCGGGGTAATTACTTCCTCTTTATTAACTTTGGTAGTAGTTCCCGTAATGTATTGTTATATGGATGATTTAGCTAATTGGTTCAAACGCAAGTTCGGCGCAAGCACAACGTCACATAGCACGAGTAAAATAGAGGCATAAACCCTTATTTTTCATTTAACAGTTAAGAAGATAATCCAAATGAATATGCAACAAGCCCGTTTTAACATGATTGAGCAACAAATCAGACCTTGGAATGTTCTCGATCTCGATGTTCTTGAAATATTAGAACAAATTCCTCGTGAAAATTTTGTTGCAGCAGGTCAAGAAGTATTAGCCTATGTAGATACCGAGTTACCACTACCTTGTGGTCAATTCATGTTGTCACCACGCGTGCAAGCTCGTTTGTTCCATGATGCCAAAATCCAAGCACACGAAACCGTTTTAGAAATTGGCACGGGTTCTGGCTATTTAACCGCATTGTTGGCAAGCAAAGCTAAAGAAGTAGTAAGCCTAGAATTACACCAAGACATTGCTGATTTAGCCAAAGCCAATTTAAGCCAAGCTGGAGTTAGCAACGTTGAAGTAGTGCACGCCGATGCGGTTCAATACAAAAGCCCTAAAGGCCCCTTTGATGTGATTGTTTTAACTGGCTCTGTGGCAAGTGTGCCCGCCTTTATTTTTGATCAGTTAAAAGTATTGGGCCGTGTAATCGCAATTGTCGGTCATGACCCCATGATGCGCACCACTATTTATAAAAGCATTAGTGAAAACCAATTTGAAACTACCCAACCTTGGGATACAGTTGCACCGCGTTTGTTAGGTTTTCCTGAACCCAGCGAATTTCAGTTTTAATCCCAACAACAATAGGGGCGAATAATGTTTGCTCCTATTTTAGCTTAGTCGCTTGCTTATTGATTGCATATTGTTAATTAGGATTTTTTAATGAACGTCAAGTTTTACTCCTGCCTTAGTCCTGTATCAATTGCACTAGGATTGCTTTTTGGTAATTCTGTAGCGGTGCAAGCGCAAAGCCTTGAATCGGTTTATCAGGCTGCATTAACTTACGACGCTACCGTTGCTGCGGCAAAAGCAAGTCATGAGGCTAATATCGCTAAAGCCGACCAAGCCAAAGCAGGCATTTTACCCACTGTGGGTTTTAATGCAGGGCAAACCAGAACCAACCAGTCCAGCACACCGGATGGCGGCCCCACTGTAGACAGAAGTTTTGGTGCTCGCAATATGTCTATTTCGCTTAATCAGCCCCTTTATAGGCCCTCCAACTGGGCAAGCTATAACCAAGGCAAAAAACAACTCGAATTAGCCGAGGCCGCATTAAAAACTGCCGAGCAAGACTTAATTATTAGAGTTACCCAAGCCTACTTTGATTTATTAGCCGCCCAAGAATCGGTAGTTTATGTAAAGGCTCAAAAAACGGCTATTTCAGAGCAACTGGCTTCTGCCAAGCGTAACTTTGAAGTGGGTACTGCCACCATTACAGATACCCGAGAAGCACAAGCGCGTTTTGACTTAACCACAGCCCAAGAGTTAGTTGCACTAAACGATGTGGAAATTAAACGTTTAGTCCTTGAAAATGTAAGTGGTTTAAGCAATATTACACCCAAATTGCTCAAACTACCGGTTGTTTTGCCCAATGTAAAAACAGCTGAAATGCAAAACTGGATAGATACGGCTGTAGCTCAGCACCCGTCTGTTATTCAGGCAAAACTAGCCCTAGAAGTAGCTGAACTAGAACAAACTAAAGCCAAAGCACAGCATCAACCTACCTTAGATTTAAATTTAAGTTATGGTCGTTCTGAAAGCTTAAATGGCAGTGCCAGTAGCAACACGGTTACTAGCAGCACGGGTTCTAGCAGCAACACGGGTTCTAGTAGCAACTCGGCCAATATTGGGCTTTCTTTTAACATGCCCTTATTTGCTGGTTTTGCCCATGAAAACAGAATTAAAGAAACTAACTCTTTAGTCGAAAAAGCAAAAGCAGATGTCAATTTAGCTACTCGGGGCATTAGCCAAACTGTGCGGAGTACATTTTTAGGCTTAATGTCGAGCAATGCACAGGTCAATGCTCTACAAGCAGCAGAGAGCTCTAGTTTAAGCGCACTTGATGCGAATAAATTGGGGTATCAAGTAGGTGTGCGCATTAACATTGATGTTTTGAACTCACAAAGCCAACTTTTTCAAACGAAACGTGATTTAGCGAAAGCACGCTTTGACACCTTGCTCACCCACTTAAAATTAAAACAAGCCACTGGGCAATTAAGTGCCTCAGATGTGCAAAACATCAATCGTTTATTGCAACCTTAAGCCATTTTCAAGTTTGTAACTACCCACTTACCCCATTAAAACCCACCGATTATTGGTGGGTTTTATTTTTTATGTAAGATTTTAGAGTTTAGTTCGACTATTGAGTACAAGGCAATTAATGAGTAATTAGTTGACAACTACTTGGCAACTATTGGGCAAACACTATGCAACTAGTAGCCTTGCAACTTCACCCTTTTAAAGGAAAACTTGAATGAACCGCAGAAATATTTTTAAAAGTTTTACCGCCCTTATTGGCCTTGGTGCAACACCTTGGGCATTGAGCCAAAGCAAACCCACTGCGGCAAATGCTTTGGTATTGACCGAAGCAGAATGGAAGCAAAAACTAACACCTGCTCAATTTGCCATATTGCGCAATGAAGGCACAGAAAGAGCAGGTTCTAGCCCTTTAAACAACGAAAAACGTAAGGGAGTTTACCACTGCGCTGGTTGTGATTTAGCTTTATTTACTTCAGAAATGAAATTTGACAGTGGTACCGGCTGGCCTAGCTTTTTTACAAGCTTGCCAGGCACTCTAGGCACCAAAACAGACTTTAAATTAGTGTTGCCTCGCACGGAATACCACTGTACCAAATGCGGTGGTCATCATGGTCATGTATTTGATGATGGCCCAGCCCCTACAGGTAAAAGGTATTGCAATAACGGGATTGCACTTATTTTTAAAGAAGCCAAAGCTTAACTATTGACAGCACTACTTCACCTTACATTTTCATCATGAAAAATTTTAAACAAACGCTGGTTCAATTATTCACATTCTGTTCTTTGCTTGGCATAGCTTTGACAAGTACAGCTCAAACCAATTCTACCGCTTCAGCTTTAACACCTAAAAATACTACCGAGACCGCTATTTTTGCGGGAGGTTGTTTTTGGTGTGTAGAGTCTGATTTTGATAAAGTACCAGGTGTTTTAAAAACCACCTCTGGCTATACTGGTGGTAACTTAGCTAACCCGACCTATGAGGCGGTGTCATCTAAAAACACCGGTCATGCAGAAGCGGTAGAAATAGTTTATGACCCTAAAAAAGTAAGCTATCGTGAGCTAGTCGATTTTTTTTGGAAAACCATAGACCCAACCGTAAAAGATCAACAATTTTGTGATTATGGTAACCCTTACCGTACTGCCATTTTCGCAGTAG
>JALQUL010000006.1 GCA_023260735.1 Limnohabitans sp.
GTTGGGTTGCCTAGATCAACCCACCTCTGGACAATATTTATTAAGTGGTGAGGCGGTGCATGCCATGAGCTCTGACGCACTGGCTTCGCTGCGTAATCGGAAAATTGGTTTTGTGTTTCAGCAGTTTAATTTATTGCCACGTACCAGTGCTCTTGAAAATGTGGAGTTGCCCTTGGTGTATGCTGGGGTAAACGCCGAACAAAGAAAACAAAAAGGCATGGCAGCCCTTGAAAAAGTAGGTTTGGCGAGTCGTTATTTTCATACACCTGCCGAGTTATCGGGCGGGCAACAACAAAGAGTAGCGATTGCAAGAGCTTTGGTTAATCAACCACCACTTATTTTTGCTGATGAGCCCACTGGCGCTTTAGATTCACAAACTAGTCATGAAATTATGTTGCTATTGTGGCAACTCAATCAGCAGGGTATTACAGTGGTGCTTGTGACTCATGAGCCCGATGTTGCCGAATGGGCCAAGCGTAAATTAGTTTTTAAAGATGGCCTTATTATTGAAGATGTACAGCAAGCCGGTTACAGGCCTGCAATAAGCCAGACATCAAATACTCCTCAGGCTGGCGCCAATCAAGGAGATTGGATATGAATGGAATAGCTGCTTTTAAAAGTGCTTTAAGAGCTTTAGCATCTAATACTCTTAGAAGTTTTTTAACTATGCTGGGCATTATTATTGTCGTGGCGGCTGTAATTACTATGATTGCCTTAGGAGAGGGCGCCACCGCTAGAGTACAAGAACAAATAAAGGGTTTAGGCTCTAATATTATGTTGGTTTTTCCGGGCTCAATTACTTCTGGCGGGGCAAGATTGGGGGCTCAATCTGGGCAAAATTTAAGTGAAGAAGATGCAGCTGCTATTGCCTCTGAAATTGTTGAAGTACAGGTGGCCGCACCCACCTTAAGAAGCAGTGGCCAATTAGTAGTGGGTAACCAAAACTGGAGCTCTACTATTATGGGCGCCACCAACGATTATATGGAGGCCCGTGATTGGCCTTTATTAGAAGGTAGAGGTTTTGATGGGGCCGAAATGCAAGGTGCAGGTAAAGTAGTCATTATTGGTCAAACAGTTGCTAGTCAATTATTTGGTGATGAAGACCCGCTTGAGCAAGTCATTCGGATTAAAAAAGTACCCATGACAGTAATTGGTGTTTTGTCTAAAAAAGGACAAAATTCTATGGGGCAAGATCAAGATGATGTGGTTTTAGTACCCCTGTCGTCATATCGAAATCGTTTGGCTGGCGCAAGTGCTGGCAAACTCAAACGAGTCTCCTCAATTAGCGTAAAGGTAAGAGAGGGCGAAGATATGAAAGCAGCCGAGCAAAACATTAAAGAGCTATTACGTCAAAGACTAAAAGTTCAGCCTGGTGCGGATGAGCCTTTTACTGTTAGAAACCTCACCGAAATTTTACAAGCCCAAGAGGAATCTAGCCAAGTTATGACCATGCTGTTAGCAGC
>JALQUL010000099.1 GCA_023260735.1 Limnohabitans sp.
CTCAGCTCAATGCACAAAAAGCACAATCTGGAATTGCAGGTACTCAGTCAGACTTGTTAGTCATTAAAGCACCCTATAACGGCGTGGTAGCAGACCTTAATGTGTTGCAAGGCGATATCGCTATGCCAGGTAAACCCTTGCTTAGCTTTTATGATCCTAGCGAATTAAGAGTGACAGCTTCTGTTTCTCAAGGTCAATTAGCACAAGTAAAAACAGCACAAAACATTAAGATTCAATTGGCTCAAGCACAGGCACAAGAATGGATAAGCAGCACCAGTTTGCAAGTGTTACCCACTATTGATCCACAAACTCATACTTCTGTGATTAGAGCCAATTTACCTAATGGCATTCATACTGCCACACCTGGGATGTCTGCTCGTATTTGGTTTAACAGCAGTTCTGACAACCACAACACGGCATCTACTAGTGCCAAAATAATGGTACCAACTAGCGCCATTTTACAACGTTCAGAACTTACTGCCGTTTATGTTTTAGATAAAGCAGGCAAACCTTTATTAAGACAAGTACGCCTTGGAAAAACCAACGGCGGACAAACTGAAATTTTATCTGGTGTTGCCATGGGTGAACGCATTGCACAAGATGCGCAAACTGCTAGTCGCGTTCGTTAAACCCTTGTGGCACTGAATATTAGGATTTAAAACAATGAGCTCCAACCAAAAAAATACACATGCTCTCGGCATATCTGGGCGAATAGCAGCGTTTTTTCAGTTCTCTCAACTTACCCCATTATTGGCATTGCTCGCGATGTTACTTGGCATTTTTGCTGTAATGGTTACCCCTCGCGAAGAAGAACCACAAATTAATGTGACCATGGCCAATGTGCTCATTCCATTTCCTGGAGCGAGTGTTTCTGATGTGGAGCAAACGGTAGCTACCCCTGCAGAACAAGTGCTTTCACAAATTGCTGATGTAGAGCATGTAATGTCTGTATCTAGGCCTGGACTTGCCATTATTACAGTTCAGTTTAAAGTGGGTGTGCCCCGTACAGAAGCTTTAGTGAGACTGTATGACACAGTCAACTCTAATGCGGACTGGTTGCCACATGGTATGGGAGTAATGCCCCCTATTATTAAACCAAAAGGTATTGATGATGTACCTATTGTGGCCCTCACTTTATTCAGTAAAGACAATGCCACCACTCCTTATGATTTAGAGCGCGTTGCGCATAGCCTAGAAGTAGAATTAAAACGCGTACCTGGCACCCGTGAAGTGACCTCTATTGGTGGCCCTGGTCGTGCGGTATTAATTGAAGTGGATGCAGCCAAACTAGCCAATAGCAATTTAACGATTGGTGAAATTCAACAAACCTTGCAATCAGCAAACGCTGGCTTGGCTTTGGGTGAGACACTTAGCGCCAACAAAAGTATTTCTATTGAGGCAGGTGAATATTTTCAAAATGCCGATGATATTGCCAACTTGGTTTTAGCAGTTAGAAATGGCAAACCACTTTATTTACAAGATGTAGCCACTGTGAAAGACGGCCCACTACCTGCAAGTAAATATGTTTGGCATGGTGAAGCGGGTGACAAAGCACAACAATATCCGGCTTTGACTATTTCAATTACCAAAAAACCTGGTCAAAATGCAATTGATGTGGCTGCAGCTGTATCCGATAAAGTTCAGGCACTTAAAAACACTATTATTCCTGCCAATTTTGAAGTGGTTGAAACTAGAAATTATGGTGCAACTGCCAACGATAAAGCAGTAAAACTCATTCAAAAATTATTATTTGCGACCGCCTTTGTAGTAGCCTTGGTATTTTTTGCTCTTGGCAAAAGAGAAGCTGCGATTGTGGGTACAGCCGTTGTATTAACACTTACAGTTACTTTATTTGCATCATGGGCTTGGGGCTTTACGCTTAACCGAGTTTCATTATTTGCTTTAATTTTCTCGATTGGTATTTTGGTAGATGACGCCATTGTGGTGGTGGAGAATATTCATAGGCATCAACAGCTCTATCCTGGTAAAAGTTTAGCCAATATTATTCCGGCAGCAGTTGATGAAGTAGGTGGCCCCACCATTTTAGCGACCTTTACTGTGATTGCCGCTTTGTTACCTATGGCATTTGTATCGGGATTAATGGGGCCCTATATGAGTCCTATTCCAATCAATGCCAGTATGGGTATGGTTTTATCATTGGCTATTGCATTTGTTGTCACTCCTTGGTTAGCACGCATTTGGATGAAAGAACATGCTGCCAATAAAGATGGCCATGCACACCAAGAGCCACAATCATGGTTGATTAAAAAACTCAATACTATTTTTGAAAAACTATTTACCCCTTTGTTAGATACTAAAAACGGTGCAAAAAATCGTCGTTTATTAGGTTTAGGTGTGGCTGGTTTAATTGCATTATCTTTGATCTTACCTGCTACTGGATTAGTATTATTAAAAATGCTACCTTTCGATAATAAAGCAGAATTTCAAGTAATTGTGGATATGCCAGCTGGCACTCCTCTAGAGCAAACACAAGCAGCACTCACTGAAATGGGACGTTTTTTAGCCAAAGAAAAAACAGTGACTCACTACCAAACTTATGCGGGTACTGCCGCCCCGATTAACTTTAATGGTTTGGTAAGACAATACTTTTTAAGAAGTGGTGCAGAAGTGGGTGATATTCAGGTGAACTTAGTCGATAAGCATGATCGCTCTGAAAAAAGCCATGAAATTGCCACCCGTTTACGTCCACAATTACAAGCCATTGCCAAACAATTTGGTGCGAACGCTAAAGTTGTAGAAGTACCCCCCGGCCCTCCAGTTTTAGCCCCCATTGTGGCTGAAATTTATGGTCCAGATACAAAAGGTCGTCAAGAGGTTGCTAAGGCTGTAAAGGCCATGTATGCCAAAACTTCTGGCGTAGTTGATATTGATGAATCTGCGACTATTCCTGCACCTAAAAAACTATTAATTGTTGACAAACGAAAAGCCGCAATTGCGGGTGTGTCACAGCAGCATATTGTGCAAACTTTATACGCTGGTTTAAGCGGTACAGATGCAACCTATTTGCATAACGAGAGTAAATACGCGGTAGCAGCGCATATCCGTTTACCCGACTCTGAGCGTGGTGATCTTGACACTTTGTTGTCTTTAAGAGTGAAAAATAATATGGGCCAAAGTATTCCTATTCGTGAGTTAGTCACGATTAGCGATACCGAGCGTGAACAAACCATTTACCACAAAGACTTATTACCTGTTAATTTTGTAGTAGCGGACATGGCAGGCAAAGTAGATAGCCCACTCTATGCCATGTTTGGTATGCGTTCTGATTTGGCCAAAATTGTTTCTCCTAATGGAGGTGTAGTACAAGAATATTTTGTTCAACAACCTACCGATACACTTCGTGACTATGCAGTGAAATGGGACGGTGAATGGCAAATTACCTACGAAACTTTCCGTGATATGGGCTTGGCTTATGGCGTGGGTTTAATCTTGATCTATTTATTGGTGGTCGCACAGTTTGGCTCTTACCTTACTCCGCTCATTATTATGGCGCCAATTCCACTCACCATTATTGGTGTAATGCCGGGTCATGCATTATTTGGTGCGCAATTTACAGCTACCAGCATGATTGGCATGATTGCATTAGCTGGCATTATTGTGCGTAACTCAATTTTATTAGTGGACTTTATTAACTTACAAGTACGCACTGGTATGGCTTTAGAAGAAGCGGTAAAAAGTGCTGCGATTGCAAGGGCTCAGCCTATCTTATTAACTGGCCTAGCTGCCATGTTAGGTGCTCTGTTCATTTTAGATGATCCAATTTTTAATGGTTTGGCTTTATCTTTGATTTTCGGAATTTTAGTTTCTACTTTATTAACTTTGGTGGTGATTCCAATTTTGTATTACAGCGCTTATAAAAATCGCTTAGATGCCATTTTTTCACCCTCTGGCACTAATGAATAAGTAGATAAATTTGTGTTGTTTGTTTTTATTTTTTAAAGGAGTTTTATTATGAATACATGGCAAACCGTTCGCGTTATTGCAGGTGTTTTTATTTTATTGTCATTGGCTTTTGGTGTAGAACAAAGTCCACTATTTTTAAGTAGCTGGTGGTTAGCATTTACCGCCTTTGTGGGTGTTAACCTATTACAAAGTGGTTTAACACGTTGGTGCCTAATGGAGCGAATTCTTCGCAAAATTGGTTTGCCAGTTGGTCAGTAATTTTTTAGTTTTGATTTAATATTATGAAGTCAGCATCCTTTATTCACTCATTCAAACAGTCTATTTTTACAGTTGCCTTTAGCAGCTTATTCTTAAGTGGACTGAGTACTTCTGCCAGCGCTATTTCTTTAACCGATGTTTGGCAAGCTACGCAAAATGAAAGCCTAGAAATTAAAAGTTTAAAGGCCAACATTGAGGTGAGTAAAAGCAAGCTCGAGCAATCAAAAGCATTATGGAAACCTAATGTTTTTGCAAAAGCTTTAGTGGGAAAAAGCACTTATGAAAGCCAAGTAAAAGGCGCACAATTTGCGGCCCCTGCATTTGGCACAATGGATGGTGCTGACTTCAATACCTCTATTAACCAAGGTAATGCAACTCAATTGAGTATTGCAGTTCAACAGCCTTTATTTTCACCCGAAAGATCGGCACAAGCTAAACAATTAGATTTGGCATCTCAATTAAGTTATACTGCTACTCAAGCAGGATTAAATGGTGTACTAGTTAAAACCATTGAACAATATTTTCAATTGAGCTTGGCTATTCAACGTGTTCGTGTTTTAGAACAACTTGCCAAGTCAAGTCAAGCAAGCCTAACTGAAGCCAAAGATCGCTTTCAATTAGGAGCCTCCCCTATTACCGATAGCCTTGAAGCACAAGCTCGCAGCAGTCAAGTGCAAGCGCAATTACTACAAGCTAAAAATGCTTTGCAATCTTTGCAAAATCAAATTGCAAGAAGCACAAAGTTAAAATCAGAACAATTAATTGCCACAGTTAATGCCTCGCAAAAAGAATTATTAAGTGCCAAAAGTTTAAATGATTGGATACAATTGGCCTTAGAAAAAAATCTTGCATTGCAACAGCAACGTTTAAGTTTAAAAATTGCCGAACAAGAATTACGTAAAACAGATGCTATTTCTGGTTTGCAAGTAAACTTAGTGGGCATGGCCTCACAAGAGAAAAACAGTGGCAACGGCGATTACGGCTCTTCCTCGCAAAAAGCCAATCAATATTCTATTGGCGTACAAGCAAGTATTCCAATTTGGACAGGTGGTTACACACAGGCCAAGCACAAAGAAAATTTAGCAGCCGTAGAGCAAGCTAGTTTACAAACTGCATTGCTTGAGCAACAAACTACCGATCAAGTCGAACATGCTTGGCGTAACCTTGAAAATAACAAGCTACACATGCAAGCGCTTGAGCAAGCTTTAAAAGCCAATCAAGAGCGACTGCAAGCGACACAATTGGGCAGACAAGTTGGCCACCGTACCACCCTTGATTTACTGAATGCACAAAATGACACGGCTCAAAGCGAACTAGCATTAGCACAATCTAGAACAGAAAATTTAAGTAATCAAATTCAATTATTGAATTTGACAGGGCAAATCTCAGAGGCCATTATTTCAAATATTGCGTCTCATTAAGAATGGCGATTGTGCTTATTGAAGCTAAAAAGCACAATCTCATAAAAGCTTCAAATGCACAATTTGAAAACAGATAGTATTAAATAATTAGGGGGATACAGATGGCTCATATCGTTATTTTAGGTGCAGGTATTGGTGGCATGCCAATGGCTTATGAAATGAAAGCATTAGTGGGGGATTCACACGAAGTCACTGTGATTAGTGAATCAGACAAGTTTCATTTTGTTCCGTCTAACCCTTGGGTGGCAGTGAATTGGCGCAAACGTAAAGACATTGAAATTGATATTGTGCCAGCACTCGGTCGTAAAGGGATTAAAGCCATTACTACAGGTGCGGCACGTGTTCATCCAGAAAACAATCAAATTGAATTACGTGATGGCACTATGCTTGCTTACGATTATTTAGTGATTGCAACTGGCCCTAAATTAGCCTTTGATGAAATTCCTGGTTTTGGACCTGAAGGTCACACACAATCAGTTTGTCATGTGAACCATGCCGAAAAATCTTCATTAGCATGGGAAGAGTTTGTGAAAGCACCAGGCCCTATTGTAGTGGGAGCCGTACAAGGAGCCTCCTGTTTTGGTCCTGCTTATGAATATGCCATGATTATGGATACCGATTTACGTAAACGTAAAATTCGTGATCAAGTACCTATGACTTATGTTTCTCCAGAACCTTATATTGGACACTTAGGTTTAGGCGGTGTGGGTGACTCTAAAGGCTTATTAGAGTCGGCGATGCGTGAACGTCATATAAAATGGATTTGTAATGCCAAAACCACCAAAATCGAAGACGGCATGATGTATGTAACCGAGCATGACGATGAGGGCAAACCCAAACGTGAGCATGTTTTGCCTTTTAAACATTCCATGATGTTACCTGCCTTTAAAGGGGTCGATGCGGTATTTGGAATTGAAGGTTTAACCAATCCTCGTGGCTTTATTACGATTGATGAGCACCAACGTAATCCAAAATTTCAAAATATTTTTAGCGTAGGTGTATGTGTCGCTATTCCTCCGGTTGAAGCAACTCCTATACCTTGTGGCACACCAAAAACTGGCTATATGATTGAGTCTATGGTGACTGCTACTGCGCACAATATTAAAGAGTTAATTGACGGGAAAGAGCCAAGTCATCACGCGACTTGGAACACGGTTTGTTTAGCTGACTTTGGCGACACTGGTGCTGCATTTGTAGCCTTGCCACAAATACCGCCACGCAATGTGAGTTGGTATGGTGAAGGCAAATGGGTGCATTTAGCTAAAATTGGTTTTGAAAAATATTTTATGCGTAAAATGGAAAAGGGCACTTCCGAGCCATTCTATGAAAAAATGGTCATGGATATGTTAGGTATTGTGAAATTAAAAGCTAAAAAATAATTAGTTTTTTCTTATTGATACTCTTAAGAAAAAGCCCTTTTGAACAAATCAAAAGGGCTTTTTTATTGCGTAAACTAGTTCAAGTTAAGACCTTGCCCTAGCAGCCGCTAATGCTGACATATTTAAAATTCGGCGCACACTTGCTGAGGGTGTTAACACATTAACTGGAGCATTCGCACCTAATAAAATAGGGCCAACTGTCATACCTTGACCGCCAGTAATTTTTAATACGTTAAACAAAATATTGGCAGAGTCTAAATTAGGACAAATCAAAATATTAGCTGAACCAGTTAATTGGCTTTGCATTAATGAATGATTTCTAATTTCTTCAGATAAAGCACTATCGCCATGCATTTCGCCATCACTTTCTACATCGGGACACATTTTTGCAAAAATATCTCGGGCTAAGCGCATTTTTTTGGCCGAAGCTCTAGAGGAGGAACCAAAATTGGAATGGGATAAAAAGGCCACTTTAGGAGGCAATCCAAAACGCCTTACTTCTTCTACTGCCATCATGGCAATATGAGCAAGCTGCTCGGCATCCGGGTCTTCATTCACATAGGTATCGGCAATAAATAGAGTGTGTTTTTCAAGCATTAAACCATTTAAAGCAGCCATTGTCGGCGCACCTTGGGCCATACCAATAATGTCTTTAATGTGCGAGAGATGAATATCAAATTTACCATGCAAACCACACAGCATAGCGTCTGCATCGCCTAACTTGACCATAAGCGATGCTATAGTAGTGGTAGAGCGCCTGACCGCTGCTTTGGCGGCTTCAGGCGTTACACCTTGCCTGCCCATTAACTGGTGATAAGTTTCCCAGTATTGTCTAAAACGTGGGTCGTCTTCTGGGTTTACACAACTAATATCTTTACCTAGCACCATTCGTAAACCCGCCTTGATAATTCGCGCTTGAATCACTGCAGGACGACCAATTAAAATGGGTTCAATTAAACCTTCTTCAATGGCTAATTGTGCAGCCCTTAACACACGCTCGTCTTCACCTTCAGCAAAGGCCACTCTTTGCAATTTGGTTGCATTACGAGCAGCAGTAAACACCGGTTGCATTAACATGCCAGTGGCATAAACAAACTGCGACAAACCTTGTCGATAAGCTTCTAGGTCTTGGATTGGCCTAGTAGCAACACCTGAGGCCGCAGCAGCCTTTGCAACTGCGGGGGCAATTCTTAAAATAAGTCTGGAGTCAAAAGGCTTTGGAATAATATATTCTGTGCCAAAAGACAACTCCTGCCCTGCATAAGCACTGGCGACTTCTTCACTAATATCGGCCTTTGCTAAATCGGCAATTTCTCGCACGCAAGCCAACTTCATTTCTTCAGTAATTTTAGTGGCGCCACAATCGAGTGCGCCTCTAAATATATAAGGAAAACACAAGACGTTATTGACTTGGTTAGAATAATCTGAGCGGCCAGTCGCAATAATACAATCGGGCCTAGCGGCTTTAGCGATTTCAGGACGTATTTCTGGCTCTGGATTGGCCAAGGCCAAAATAATAGGTTGCGAGGCCATGGTCATTAACATTTCAGCGCTCACTACACCTGGCGCAGAGCAACCCAAGAATACATCTGCCCCATTCAGTGCATCGGCTAATGTTCTAGCGTCTGTGTTTTGTGCATAACGAGCTTTGGATTCGTCGTAGCCACCAGGTCGGCCTTGGTAAATAACCCCTTTAGAGTCGCAGACAAAAATATTTTGAACATTAACGCCTAAGCCCACCATTACATCTAAACAGGCCAATGCAGCGGCACCGGCACCCGATACAGCCAATTTAATTTGATCAATTTTTTTACCTACTAGTTCTAGACCATTGAGCATAGCGGCGGCCGAAATAATAGCGGTTCCATGTTGGTCATCATGAAAGACCGGAATATTCATGCGCTCACGCAATTTTTTCTCGATGTAAAAACATTCAGGGGCTTTGATATCTTCTAGGTTAATGCCACCTAAAGTGGGCTCCATTGCGGCAATAATTTCCACTAATTTATCGGGGTCACGCTCGGCTAGCTCAATATCAAATACATCAATACCAGCAAATTTTTTAAATAAACACCCTTTTCCCTCCATCACTGGTTTGCCAGCTAAGGGGCCAATATCGCCTAAACCTAACACTGCCGTGCCGTTGGTAATCACACCCACCAAATTACCTCTTGAGGTGAATTCGTGGGCTTTGGAGGGGTCGGCCTGTATGTCTAGGCATGGATAGGCCACTCCAGGGGAATAGGCCAGTGATAAATCTCTTTGATTAGACAGTGGCTTGGTAGGCATGACTGAAATTTTTCCACGCGTTGGGAAACGATGATAGTCACGGGCAGCGTCACGTAGTGCTTGTTCAGCGGCGGAAAGGTGGGTGCTCATAAAACAATTCTTAAAAATAAAAGGCCAGCTTGTAAAAAGTTGGAACGAACAAGTACATCAAGGAAGCTAAAGGATACACAAATATTTGCAAAAGCGACACTTATTTATCTAATTTAAACAATGCTCAATTTGCATAGCTAGATGTATTTTTTTTAATACTCTATTTGTCAAGTTTTTTTTTATTAATTTTCTTATTTATCAATCACTTTGATTAATTGCTTAAAAAGCAGTCACGCCAATGGAAGCCTTTAAAATAGGTACTTTCTACAAGTTATACCAAGTTTACCCACATCCTTATCCACAAATAATAGGAATAAATAAAAATCATAAAATGGTTAAAAAAACCAGATTTTATTAATAATTGGGATAAGTTTTTTAACTGCATGTGTTCATGCTGAGCCCATACTCAAGCGGTATTGGCCTATCAAACTCACTATAAGTGCAAGTGTTTTATTTCAAGCTTGGCAACCAGCGGAGTATCAAGTGGCTGATTTTGATGGATCCACTACTTTAGTAGTTACATTTCAGTATTTTTAGGTATAGGACCCAAATGTTAAAAGCTATTCTATTTCTACAATTCACAACCCTACCAAAAGTAGTAAAACAGAAGGAGACAGAAGTCCCCTATTTAATGTGCAGGTATCACCGTGTTTTAGCCACCTAGTCTTATTAGTTAATTCATCTACTCATCAACCAGCACAATTCATGTGACAAGTCACACAATCCAAAGAACAAGTTCACACTGTTTTAGCTCAACTGCACGTGAGCTCTGTGACATCAATTGGCAAAGGCTGTTACTTACTTGTAGTGCCTTTTGAAGCTAGCATCGATAAATAAAATTAAATTGAGCTACACTTTGCAAAAGTATTTTCTATTTGATGGGTGTAAATAATGATTGATTTGTATTACTGGACCACGCCGAATGGTCACAAAATTACCATGTTTCTTGAGGAGGCTTTGTTGTCCTATCAATTGCATGCGGTGAATATTAGCCAAGGTGATCAATTTAAACCTGAGTTTTTAAAACTTGCACCTAACAACCGAATTCCAGCCATTGTTGATAACGCCCCACTTGATGGCCAAGCACCTATCCCTATTTTTGAGTCCGGAGCTATTTTGTTATATTTGGCCGACAAAACAAAGCAATTTATTCCGCAAGATCTACGAGGCAGGAACGAGTGTCTGCAGTGGTTGTTTTGGCAAATGGGCGGGCTTGGCCCCATGGCAGGACAAAATCATCATTTTTGCCAATATGCACCAGAAAAACTTCCCTATGCCATAGAGCGTTATGTAAAAGAGACCTCTAGGTTATATGGTGTACTCAATAAACATTTATCGGATGGCCGCGATTATATTTGTGGTGATTATTCGATTGCCGATATGGCTTGTTACCCATGGATTGTGCCTCATGAAAGACAAAGGCAAAATCTGCAGGATTTTCCAGCCCTTGCAAAATGGTTCGAAAGAATTGGCAATCGTCCCGCGACTATAAAGGCCTATGAAGCAGGTAAAAGCATCAATACTGCTCCCACTGTAAATGAACAAGCAAAAAGTATTTTATTTGGTCAGGATGCAAAAACAGTGGTTTAAACCGTTCAAAAAGCCATTTTAAAAAATGGCTTTTTTCATTTTAGTCGAGGGCTTTTAAAAATAAATCTCGATCGGGAGCGAAGTTTTCATGGAGTGGCAATAAGGCCCCACCCAATGCGCCAGCATCATAACCAATATCGCCAGCTACAATTTGTGCAGGCCATAAACCTTCCCAGTTATAACGTGTTAAGGCCAAGTTAGTTTGTTCTATGAGTCGCTCTAATAAGGGCTTTGAAGAAGAACTATCTATGACTACTGTTTTTACATCTAAGAAGGCTGTACCACTCACTATACTTTGCGCCAAACCCAAGGCCGCCTTATTTAGCCATGCTTGAGTGTGTTCCCAATAAGGCTCGGCAAGTGATCTTTCATCATAGGCCGCGACTGCCGATAAATTAGCTTTGATATAACGTTGTTCTAATTCCCAAAGTGATGCTAAACCCACTAGTTGTGCAGGAGCAATATTATCTGCACAAGAAATGTCATCACTTGCAATATGAATTGGCAATGAAGCCACTGCTCCGGCGTTACCATGAACACCTGCATGTAAATGAGAGTTGAGCACCAGCCCCCCCCCCACAAAGGTGTCAATAAAAATATAGAAAAAACTTTTTAAATCACGGCCTCTGCCGGCTACTAATTCAGCGACGCAGGCAGCTTGGGTATCTTTTACAAAAGAGACCGGAATATCGGTAAGTTGTTGTACTTGAGCACAAAGGTCGATTTCATTCCATTGGTCAGCTGTGGTTTGTGAAACTCCTAACATCTTGTGCCAGCCCCCCATATTAAAAGGAGCCGCTACACCAATCCCAATTAATCGACTAGCAGATGCGCCAAGATAATCAGTTATAAAAGCTAAATGACTAGCAATGGCAGGCAATAGGTCATCAATTTTTGGAAAATCATATTGCAGATTTTTTCTATGCCTTACAGCGCCAGTAAAATCGACTAATAACAAGTCCATACTTCGACGACCTATTTTTACGCCCAAAGCATAAGC
>JALQUL010000127.1 GCA_023260735.1 Limnohabitans sp.
ATGGGTGAGCGGGGCATGGCCGACATGGGCGAGATGGAAATGCCAATACCTGACAATACGATTCCAATGATGACAGGGCAAGGCCCTTTTGGGGGTGTGGAAATGGGGGGTATGTTCACTGTACTCAAGGTGAGGAAAGATCAAAAGCCAGGCGATTATAAAAATCCAGGTTGGTATCAACATCCACCAGGAGAGGTTGCCTACGAATATAAGGGTGCAATGCCAGAGCCTGCAAGATTCAAAGCCGAAGCAGGGCAGTCTATGCCTCGAATGGTAAAACCCAAACAAGAAGTTGAAGTCCAAATTCGTAAACCGACCTCATCATCCACTCATTCTAATCATTGAATTGAAATTTTTTTTGCAAGCACTCTTATTAACTTTATTCATCTTCAAAAAGGAAAAATGATGATTCGTACATCAATTAAATTGAGTTTATTAGCGGCAGTAGTCACTGCTTTTATTTCAAGCACCGCCTTTGCTAGCGGCGCTCACTCTGGTGGTCATCATGCAGATTCAAGCGTTATTGGCCAAGCGGGCAATGCCGCGAAGGTGACGCGTACTATTCAAGTGGATATGTCAGATAATATGCGTTTTACGCCTGCCAGTATCAAGGTCAAACAAGGGGAAACCATTAAGTTGGTGGTAAAAAATTCTGGCAAGATCAAACATGAAATGGTCTTGGGTACAGAGCAAGATTTAAAAGACCATTACGAGCTTATGAAAAAAAATCCAGAAATGGAGCATGAAGATCCTAATATGGTAACGGTTCAAGCAGGAAAAACTGCTGAAATGATTTGGCAATTTACCAAGGCAGGAACGGTTCATTTTGCCTGCCTACAACCAGGGCATTATGATGCGGGTATGAAGGGTGCTCTCTTAGTAAGTGCTAAAGCTAAAGCCGATAAAGGCACTAACAGCCATTCCGCCCATCAACATTAATTGAAACTCAAAATCAAGGTGTCACTATGAAAATCGCCAATATTTTCTCACTCACATTCACCATCGTCCTTAGTTTAAGTTCGCTTCAAGTTATAGCTCAAGAAACAACACCTAATAGCAATACTGCAATAGTCAACAACGAGATGACCAATGGCGAGATTCGCAAAATAGACAAAGAGGCTAAGAAAATAACCATTAGGCACGGCGAAATTAAAAATCTAGAAATGC
>JALQUL010000231.1 GCA_023260735.1 Limnohabitans sp.
GCCGCAGCTAGGCAGGTATCGCCATTATTGGTTTGAATACAAGGTTTGGTTTTGATATGAATTGGCCCTGCAGGACCAGTAAAATGCCATTCATCTTTGGTGGCTAAATAACTATACGAAATAATGTCATGATGAACCAGATCATTGGGATGTAAAGGTATTCCTTTTTGTACCAAATATTGTGGTGACGCACACAGCACTACTCGCGTAGTACTAAGTCGTTTGCTGACCAAAGTAGAACTTTCTAAATTGGCAATACGAATAGCTAAATCAAAACCTTCCTCTACCAAATCGACAGTTCTGTCGGCCAAAGTAATATCAAGTAAAACATTGGGATTTTGTGCTCTAAACTTGCCCCACAAAGGGGCTAATTGCAAAATACCAAAGGTAAAAGGAGCGTTAATTTTTAATAAACCAGTTGCATTGGTGCTTCTAGAGCTGACCTCTTCTTCAGCCTCTTGTAGTTCTCTTAGGATTTCTTTGCTACGGTTGTAAAAAACTTGACCTTCATCAGTCAGCGATAAACGCCTAGTCGTACGATTGAGTAAACGCACCCCTAGCCGAGTTTCCATATCAGCCACATATCGAGAAACCGCCGCTTTAGACATCGCTAAACTATCGGCAGCTTTTATAAAGCTTCCAGCTTCTACAACAGCTTGGAAAGTTTGTATTTCTTGAAATTTGTCCATTGTTCCATTTTTAAAGATAATCAATCATAATTTTAAGGCTTTATCTATTGATTCAAAGCTAATACGATTAGCTTATTCAGATTAAAAGGTGTAATTCATGACTCATTTCAACGCTAATGCAAGCACTAAAAACGCTAGCTTAACTCCCTTATTGTTTATTTCACATGGCGCGCCTACTTTTGCAGTTGAGCCGGGGTTAATGGGGCCTCAATTACAAGCCATAGGTAAAAAATTAAGTGGCATTCAAGCCGTATTAATCGTCTCACCTCATTGGCAAACTAGTCAAGTAAAAGTGATGACCACTGCCCAACCCGAAACTATTCATGACTTTGGAGGTTTCCCGCCAAAGTTATATACCTTGCAATACCCCGCTAAGGGCCATCCTCAGCTAGCCACGCAAGCTGCTCAATTACTCAATAATGCAGGCATTACTACTAGCTTAGACGATAAGCGTGGGCTTGATCATGGAGCTTGGGTACCTATGATGCATTTATTGCCTCAAGTGAATGTGCCGGTGTTTCAGGTTTCCATTCCTTATGATTTCAATCCACAAAAGGCCTTTGCCATGGGCCAAGCCTTGGCTCCGCTGCGTGAGCAAGGTGTATTAATTGTGGCCTCTGGCAGTATTACTCATAATTTGTATGACATACAGCCACCTAATAGCCCAGTGGTAGCTTATGCCAACGAGTTTAATCAATGGGTAAAAACCGCAGTGTTGGCACATTCTGTACCTGCCATGCTCAAGTACAGAAGTGAAGCACCATTTGCCGAACGAGCTCACCCAACAGATGAACATTTTTTACCTATCATGCTAGCCATGGGGGCTGCAGGCCCGTCCGAGCACGCTCAATACTTAAATGGTGGTATGAGTTATGGGGTCTTGTCTATGGACGCCTATGGTTGGGGCTTGCCTACTTGAATTAAGTAATCTTTACAAAAAATGTCCCTAACTGAGGCGTTTTTATTTGCAACCAGTGTTTTCATTAGGTAAACACAGGCGATGTTTTAACCACCCCAAGCCAAACCTTGTTCGGTCAAGATGGCGTCAAGTGGAATGTCATGTTCTTGTGGAACAAATTCTGGCACATAACCCACACTAAAGCCTAAGCCCACGGTAAACGGTTTAGGCTGTAGGGTGGCTAAGGTCCTATCATAAAAACCACCACCATAACCTAATCGATAACCACCAGGACCAAAGCCGACACAAGGCACTAACAACAAGGTGGGAAATAATAACTCGGTGTCTTTGGGTTTAGGAATTTTATAAGCATCTTCTTCCATTGGGCAGCCAGGGTACCAAGCATGAAAAGTCAAAGTTTTGTGCACTTTATTAATCACGGGAAGACCAATTTTGCGAGGAGAGCCCGCTGCTGCATCTAAAATGTCAGCTGCTTTTCCTGCTGCTGCTTCATCAAGAAA
>JALQUL010000283.1 GCA_023260735.1 Limnohabitans sp.
AAGCGCCTTTAATTAAACTAAACACGCCGACACTTGCCAATAAAGCACCTAAAACTATACCAGGCGCCAAAGTTTTAAAAATATCCCAACGCACTGCTCCCCTTTTATGATGAGCCCTTACGCTAGACATAGAAGTAAAAATAATGGTGGCCATAGAGGTAGCAATGGCCATTTTGACGGCTAAATCAGGATTCACTCCTCTGTGGCTGAGCATGGCAGTAAGAAATGGAACCATCATCATGCCACCACCCACGCCGAGAAGACCAGCAAAAAAACCAGTCACTAAACCCAACACACCAAGTTCTAGAATTAAAAAGGGATCAAGCACAAAAGGGTAGCTTTCTATGGGAGGTAGTAGAGATGCACAAGGGCAACACAAGAAAGAAATAATTGGTGCATAGGCCTTTAGCAAGCACCTAGGCAAAAACGAAAAGGGTGTCTGCAAACGGGCCAAGCTCTCATCCTGAACCTAGGGTTCAGGTGGGCAAGGTCAATACAATTTTGGGACTGTCTAACGCGAGACGGTCACGCCAACTGATGATGTTCCAAGCCCTAGCTCGTTGAGCATTGGTTCAAGGAAATATAAAACTTGGCAAACGTTGCAGACACCACTATTTTAACCTGTTACCCGGGTTTGACAAAGAAATTCAAGCTTATTTGTTATATTTTTAATGTATCAAAATTCAGACAATTAGCTTAGAATTTATTGTTGAGAATGTAGGCCCAACCTATTACCCTCAGTGTCAAGTAACAAAGCAATATGGCCATAAGGACCAATAGAAGTTTTAGTCTTTTGTATTTGACCACCCAGTGCCAACACTTTTTCAAGTTCAATCGTACAGTCAGCACTTGAAAAATACACTAAAACACTATTACCACCCGCCTTAAAACCAGGCATTTTTACCAATTCGCCAGAGCTTCCATAATGACTCATTGACATTGGAAAAGCCCACATTTCCAATTCAGTGCTATTAAGTCGAGTGAGCTGTATTGAAAATAGCGACTCCTAAAATGATTTAGCTCGATTGATATCATCCACATAAATCTCAAACCAACCTACTGGATTGATCATAAAAAGCCTTTCAAGCAATTAATGATGGATTTAATTATTATAGCCAGAGCTGTCTTTAATTGGGTTGGAGTTAGCTTGGTTTTGCAGAACTCCATCTAAACGATTGAGCATAGATACCGCCCTATCCTGCTGGGCCGTATATAAAGAATTTTGATAAAACGAGTCCTTGTCGTTGGGTTGAGCGGCATGTGCAGTTTGGGCAACTTGTGCAGGGGCACTTGCTGAATTGACCTCCGATAAAGTAGCGGGATATTTGGCTACTGCTTGATCCGATTCTTGAACGAAATTAGAGACTCTTGCTGCCGGTTGATTGGTAGCATTGGGCCTGCACTGCGGTAGTGGCTGCAAGGACAAATTATTTTCAGGAATTTCTTCGTGGTGTAAATCAAAAGCATTTGCCAATTGCTCGACTTGCACTGCAGCTAGCGAATGCAAATGCGAGGCCAACTGAGTTTGTACGGCTTCTAATTGTGCTGTGGTTTCGTATAGAGCATCTTCTAGCTCTCTGATTTGACGATTAGCCTCTAAAGCTTGCAATTCTAGGTGCTCGAAGGTTTGAACCGCCTGAGCCAATTGATTTTTACCTGTTTCGAGTTCAAAACACAAATTAAGCGCAGCCAACACCGCAATCCGGTCTCGCTGTTTTAATTTACCTGCATCGCGGATACGACACATGGTTTGGTCAACATGTGCTACCGCATTACTCATTTTTTCTTCGGTACCTTCTGGGCAAGTCAACATATAACTTTGGCCCATGATCATGTATTCTAATTGACTCATTATTTGTCCTTCAATTTATTCAAGCTAGCATTTTGTTCTAAATGGCCCACTAAAACCTCAATGCGGGCTCTAGCGGCCCTTAAGCGAGAGTTTAAAGAATCTCGCAGGTGATGAAGTTGTTCAATTTCGGTTTGCAAAGCTAAATTTTGTTTTTGTAACTCTTCATTCGTCGTTACCAAGCGTTCCATGCGCTCGTTAATTTGGTCCAGTATATTTTGTATGGGCTCGGGGTTCATAGGGGATTTGAAACTTAAATTACGTCTAATTTCATTAGTTTGACGTTTTCAAACATAAATAAGACGCAGATATAACCATTATTGTAAAAGCAATCAATAGAAATTAGCTACAATAATCACGTTGGTGCTCGTTTGTTTTTCTAAATAAACAGTTCAACGGGAAGCAGGGGGGATAAATTTTTGAAAAATAATCCTAACCTGCGCTGCCCCCGCAACGGTAAGTGGACGGATTTTTTTTGAATCCACTTGTATCAAGCCACTGGAAAGCAATTTCTGGGAAGGCGATACAGGATGCTCCATCAGCCCGGATACCGGCCAATATGGGGATTATTTGCCTATCAGCAATTAATCTGTTCGCTCTAAGCTTTCGGGGACGAAGGCCGGGGTTTCTTATCTGTTTGTTATCTTCTATGAAAAATTCATCACTCACCCCATCATTGGGTTTGTTGGCTGTCGCTTTATCGTCTGCTATTCCATCTATGGCTTTGGCACAACAACAACTCAGTGATGTTGTTGTTACTGCTACTCGTATTGAAACCCCAGTACAAAATATCAATAGCGACATTACTATTATTGATGCCGAGCAAATTGAGCAGCAATCGGGTCGTTCACTTTCTGAAATCATTGCACACTCGGCGGGACTTCAAGTGGTTGCCAACGGCGGTCTTGGAAAAGCCAGTAATATTTTAATACGTGGCACAGAAGGTCGTCATGTTTTACTACTAGTAGATGGCGTCAGAGTGGGATCAGCTACTTTAGGCACTGCTAATTTTGACAATTTACCTATTAACAGCATTGAGCGAATTGAAGTGCTAAAAGGTCCTGCATCTGCTTTATACGGTAGCGATGCTGTGGGTGGTGTGGTACAAATTTTTACCCGTAAAGGCGGAAAAGTATTTCAACCTGAAGTCAACATTAGTGCTGGCAGCTTTGGCAATCGTCAAACCAGTGCATCTTTTTCTGGCAGTAATGGCAACTTACGCTACGCGTTTGGCGCAGGTTATATTAAAGAAACTGGCTTTTCTGCTAGTAACGAAAAAGCACCATTTTCAAATTTTAATGCAGACAAAGACGGCTTTGAACAAACGAGTGCATTTGCATCTGTGAGTGCAGAAGTAACTGCTGGCTGGACTATTGATGCTAAATTACAATCTTCTAATGGCTCATCGTCTTACGATAGTGGTGAATTTTTTAATCCTACCACTGACATGGTCAACCAAGTTATTAGCTTAGGTGCAAGGGGTAAAATTTCACCTACTTGGATTACCAGCCTACGCTTTGGTCAAAGTGACGACAAATCAAAAACCTTTGAAAGCTGGGGTACTGACATTTACAACACGCGTCAGCAACAACTCACTTGGAGCAATGAAATTAAAACCCCAGTGGGGACTGTTTTAGCTGGACTAGAGCAAACTAAAGAAAAAGTGAGTGGTACCACAACTTACGATTTAGATAGCCGAACTATTAACGCCGTATTTTTAGGTTTGGTTGGAAATGTAGATGCACATTCTTGGCAAGCCAGTTTGCGCCGAGATGACAATTCTCAGTTTGGTGCTAGCAGTACTTGGATGCTGGGTTATGGTTATAAAGTCAGTCCTAATTTAAAATTAAATACGGCTTATGGTACTTCATTTAAAGCACCATCATTTAATCAATTATATTATCCGCAGTATGGCAATCCTACCACCCAACCAGAAGAAGGGCGTAATTTTGAAGTGGGTGCCACTTATGTGATGGGTGCACATGAGTTCAAAGCGACTCGATTTGACCAACGCATACAAGGCTTTATTACCACCTTACCAGTGGTTGAAAATGTACCCAAAGTTAGTATTAATGGTTGGACATTAGCATACCAAACTGAGTTAGGTGGTTTGAACTTAAAAACTTCACTTGATTTGCTCAACCCGCGTAACGTCTCAAATGATTTGTTGCTTAACCGCAGAGCAAAAACTCAGTTATCACTAGATGCCAACTACAAGACTGGTCCATGGACAATTGGTTCTAACTTGCAGTCATTATCTAAACGTTTTGATGACACTGAAAATACAGTGGAATTGGCAGCTTATACCACAGCAGATGCATATGTAAGTTACCAAGTGAATAAAGACTGGGCAGTTAAAGCAAAAGTCAATAATCTAATGGACAAGGCCTACGAGACCGCATTAGGTTATAACCAAGCAGGACGTAGCTATTATTTAA
>JALQUL010000332.1 GCA_023260735.1 Limnohabitans sp.
AACACCTCTTGCGTCATGAGGTCTTCCGTCATGCGAGTTGCTGCTGTAGGGGCTAAAGAATTGACTTTAATATTGTGTTTTGCCCCCTCTAGGGCCAAGGTTTGCATAAGGCCGACTAAAGCTAATTTGGCTGCCCCATAATTGCTTTGGCCAAAATTACCATATAAACCAGTGGATGAGGTGGTCATTACAATACGACCATATTTTTGTTCTATCATTTGTGCCCACACCGCTTTGGTGCAATTGACTGCGCCCATTAAATGCACATCAATAACGGTTTTAAAATCGGCCAAATCCATTTTGGCAAATGTTTTATCACGCAAAATGCCAGCATTATTCACCAAAATATCGACCCTGCCCCATTTATCAACGGCTTGCTTGACCATATCTTGTACCGATTCAAAATCTGTCACAGAAGCGCCGTTAGCCATGGCTTCACCACCCATCGCCACAATCTCATTAACCACTGCCTGAGCAGCACTTACCGAGCCTCCGGTGCCATCCCGAGAGCCACCTAAATCATTAACCACAACCTTAGCACCTCTGGCGGCTAAAGCCAAAGCATGCTGACGCCCTACTCCACCACCAGCACCGGTCACAATGGCGACTTGATTATTAAATTGAATAGACATACAAAGCCTTATGATGATAAAAAATGAAATAATGACAGAAATAGTGAGTTGAAACTCAGTCTCAATAAAGTTGATACAGCACCAAACTCTTGAGTAACCCTTAATCACAATTCTTATGGAAATTCATTTTAACGAAGTTCATACCCCTCCGATACCAGCAGCCACTGTGGTGCTGTTGCGTTCGGGACAAAATGGGCTAGAAGTCTTATTACAAAAACGCCATCAAAATTTATCCGTTTTGGGGGGGGCTTATGTATTTCCAGGAGGCAAAATTGATACCCTTGATCAAGCTCCTGAACTACATACATTTTTAGATCAATCTGCACATGAGTTGCAACTAAAACAATCATTACTTGATTTACCTGAGCATATGCAAATTGGCGCTTTTATGGCGGCCATTCGAGAGTTATGGGAAGAAAGTAGTATTTTGTTAGGCCATACCAACACTGAACTAGAGCTTACGCAACAACAAGCCGTCATTCAACAGGCTACTGCACAATTAAAAAACGGTCAGGTGTTTAATGAGTTGGTGCAAGAACACAAGATTCAATTAGGCACTCGATTTTTAAAGC
>JALQUL010000095.1 GCA_023260735.1 Limnohabitans sp.
GATAAACCTCTGCGGCAGAAAGTGTGGCACAAGGATGTACTGTCGAGCGGTAGATCCTTTCCCCTTTCACGCTGGATAGCTTGAAACGAACCTGGGCTGTTTATGATTTCAAGACCAAAGCTATCGATTCGACAGGTACAAACGGACAGGCGCAGCCAGAGGAGCCGGCATCGACCCCGCTGCGGAACTGCTTTCTGCTGCCATTGGAATCCAGATCGATATATCATTCAAAGTATGATTGCTATTGGTTCTGCTGGTATTTTTGGCAAGGGCTTTATGCAAGGAACTCAAACCCACCTTGAGTTTATTCCCGAACGAACCACTGACTTTATTTTTGCAGCCTACTCCGAAGAGTTTGGTTTAATTGGAAACGCCTTATTAATTGCCGGCTTTTTTGCACTTATTTGGCGTGGGCTTTCTATTGCCCTAGATGGCCCCACCTTATTTACTAGGCTTTTGGCGGCAGCAGTTTCCATGGTTTATTTTGTTTACGCTTTTGTTAATATGAGCATGGTAAGTGGTATTTTGCCTGTGGTGGGGGTGCCACTTCCTTTTATCAGTTATGGCGGTACTGCGATGGTCACCCTAGGGGTTGGCATTGGAGTTTTAATGTCGGTTAATAGAGCTAAAAGACTGTTGCAATCCTAACTCAAAGAATCCTATCTTGAATACAGCTCAATTTATTTTTAGGCATCCTGCCCACTTTATTGCATACGGCTTTGGTTCTGGCTTAAGCCCGATTGCCCCAGGCACTGCTGGTACCTTGTGGGCTTGGCTTAGTTATCATTATTGGCTTCAATCACTTGGCTTAAATGCTTGGCTAATATTACTTTGTGTGGGGTTTTTAGTGGGTTGGTGGGCCTGCACAGTTACCGCTCAAAACCAAAATATTGCCGACCCTAGCGGAATTGTTTGGGATGAAATCCTCGCTTTTTGGCTTATTTTATGGTTATGCTCACCTCAATCATTAGGACAACAGTTTTTCGCCTTTCTACTATTTAGATTTTTCGATGCCTACAAAATGGGTCCTGTGGCATGGGCTGATCAAACATTGAAAGGCTTTGGTCCAAGAGGCGGTTTTGGTATTATTTTTGATGATTTAGTTGCTGCTTTTTGCACCCTTTTAGTAATTTCCTTCAGTCGTTATATGAGTATGAGCTGGGTTTAAAATACTTTTGCTTCTACTTATCAATCAAATCAACTAAGCCTTAGTAAAACTCAAGTGTGACCAGATTCATCTTGCGTAAAATATGCGCTTAGGCAAACTTCATTATTACGGTTTTTTTAGGGCTTACAAACAATAAAATGAAGTAGCGAAAGGCATACTACCAATACACTAGAAACTTTCGACTACCCACTCCTTTATCATTCAAAAATGCCTCACTCTTTAACTACCAATTTTCAAAGCTTATTGCTTCAATTGGCGCAACAAGCACAATTACGCAAACTTAAAATTGGTACAGCAGAAAGCTGTACGGGCGGACTTATTGCTGCCGCCTGCACCGAGCTAGCAGGCTCAAGCCAATGGTTTGAATGCGGGATTGTGAGCTACTCCAATCAAGCCAAGCAGAGTTTGTTAGGTGTCAATAACCAAACATTAGAATCCTATGGCGCAGTGAGTCAAGAGGTGGTCACTGAAATGGTAGCAGGCCTACTAACCCGCACTAATGCCACAACTGGTGTTGCAGTCAGCGGTATAGCAGGCCCTGGAGGAGCAACAGCTCATAAACCTGTGGGTACAGTTTGTATAGCTTGGCAACATTTAACGCAAACTTATTCTAAAACATTTTATTTCTCAGGTGACCGGCAAGCAGTAAGACTAGCCACCGTTCAAAAAGCACTAGAAGGCTTAATAGAAATAACCAAGGCTGATTAAAACCTGCTGCCTGCAGGTGTTGTGTTTTGAGCTAACCTACTCAAGCTGACAAAATATTCTTTAACTACCGTATTTTAAGGTCGGATCTTCAATGGTAGCCGAAGGATAAACAGGCTCTATGCTATCTTTAAAAAAGGCTAACTTTTGACGCCATAAAATACTCACTGGCCAACGGTGGCCCAATAAGCCTGCATGAATTGACTCTACTATTTTTGGGTTTTGTGCCCTGACTAACAAATCACGCTTTGACATAATCTTTTTTACAAAAGCGATATTTCTGGGTTCATCACGTAGCGGAGCATTATCTTCGGCTGCGACGACTACTGGAATGGTAGGAAACATGGGAGCAATCGTATTGCTATAGTTTTCTTTTGTACCAGTTTTACAACCTAAAAATAACAAAGTGTCGACCGGTTGAAAGACCTGAGGCAAATCAGCTACTAATTTGGCCAAATGTGATGACCGAATTTCGGCAAGCTCACCTAAATAATAGCCCCGCTCATGATGACCTGAAATCACCACCATATCAAAGGGCGCATTCGCATGTTTCGCCACCAAAGCTACTAACTCTTGCTCTAAATCTTGCGCACTATAGTTGCCTGTGAGTCGCAGCCTTTCGAGCTCACTTGCTCTGATACGTTCATAAACAGTAGCGCAAGCTTTTGGTTTTTTTGC
>JALQUL010000254.1 GCA_023260735.1 Limnohabitans sp.
TTTTGCATAATTGAGGCTGGCGAATTAGCCTCTTGAATGGCAAAGGCAATACTATTTTGGCCCCCGTAAAAAAAGACAATTAATGCAAAAGTAAAAGTTAATAAAACCGCATTTAATTGGATCGCCGATTTTTTAACCGAGTCCATTGCTTGCGTCATACCCGAGGTACCCAAGATTATTAAAATTTTGTCAAATTGGGCTCCCGAGTCTCTTCTCACCATAGAGCTCATTCGGGCCAATAAATAGCGAGATAAAATTCCATGTGAAAAAGCGCCTATATAGTCGCCTGGTGCAATTTGTAAGTGTTCATTGACCATTGCCAAATGCTTTTGCATCCAAGCTGGCGCATTTTGTAATAAATGATCAACTGCATCTTGTAGCAGCATTCCGCTTTGCATTAGGTTAGCTAAGTTACCAAGCATACGAGTTGCTTGTATATCTCGGTAGAGGCTAAAAATTGGCTGTGCTGGAACTACACAACAGTAGGCCATTTTTTTTACTCCCTGTGCATTTTCCAGTTGATAACGCCATTGATGAGTGAGTTGTGGCAAAGCCCAAAATAGTAACCAAGCACCCGATAGTAGGGTGAAAAAAGCGAGCCAAACACCATAGGCCTGAAACAATTCTGCACTTGATTTCACCAATAAATTAAAAGGCGTCCAGACTTCGGCAGGTGCTGCTTTAGAAAATTCAGGAATGCTAATGCTAGATAAGACGTAGGCAAATATATAGGCGACTGGCAATAAAATCATGGGTGAAACCAGCGCTGATTTCAACATTTGATTCATTTGGCTTTGTTGATCTAAATTATTGGCTAACTCTCGTAAAGCTTCTGGAATATTATTGGCAAATCGTAGAGTGCTTAAAGCCACTGCATCTGACGCGGGCATGCTACGAGTTAAAATTTGTTGCAAATTTAAATCGCCAGCCTGCATGACCTCTTGTATATAGGCAAGCCCTTTCGCTCGTGCTCGGTTGGCGGTAAGAGCTTGTGAGGAGATGAATAACTCACCAGCAATAAAGTCTTGCAACAATTCTTTTTCTTCAAGGGCACTAGCACAATCGCGATAAAAAAGAGTGCGTTGTCGCCAAAACAAATACAAGTGTTGTTGCCTTTGAAAAGCAGTCCAATGATTTTTGAAACGATTGATCATGAAAGCACCTCAAAACTTGCGAGAGGACCAAAACGTTCAATTTGCCTTGCATCTATTTCGCCGCAGATGGCTTTATAAATGGTATGTTCGGTGACTAATTTGCCTTGCATATTGCCACTGTAAATATCTTTGTCGGAGTATTGTGAGCGCCAGTGGCGCATGGCTGCCCGATCATTGCCGGTGGCGGCAATATCTAGCCAGGCATCGTCGGGAATCATCATTTCTGCCACCATAGTTAGGCCCTTGGTACCTCTTTGCCGACAATTTAGGCAGCCTTCAGGGTTTCGGAATCTTAAAACGCTTGTGTCGATCTTGAATTTTTGTTGCAATTGAGAAGCAATCGATTGAATATAAATAGCTTCATGATGATGTTGTTTGGCCTTATAAAAATATTCTATTTCAGGCTCTGGTAAGGCACAGCTACAAAGCTTGGCAACTAAAGCTTGATAAGATAAAAAGCCTAGTACCTTGCTACTGGTAAGTTCTTGGCGCGTAAGACCTAGCTTAGGGTCAGTGAGTCGATTAATAATGCCACCAATCGAATCGGTATGTAGGGTGCACATCGAGACATGGCCAGACTTAGCAACATTGGCTACTGCTCGTGCACTAATTTGGTCTCGTACCTCCCCTACATCCACTAAGTCGGGGTCCATTCGCATAAGTGACTCTATTACTTCAGAATAAGGGTCTTTTTTACCAGCCGTTTCAAGCGTTAATAAATCACGTTGAACATAGATTTGGTGGACATTTTTAAGTAAATATTCAATAGGGTCGGCTACTGCGTAAATAGCCGATTGACCATTTTTAGGATGGGTTTCGATTAAGGTTTTAGCTGCAGTGGTTTTACCAGAACCGGTAATACCTGTTTGAATAATGGCCCCTGACTCTAATCTTTGTGCTTGTTGTAAAAGTTCAATTTGAGAGGGAGCCAAACCCATTTTAGAAAATGGCATGGCTTCTGTTCCTAATTCGGAATGTAATAGCCGGCACACCACTTTGGGCCCAAAAAAACCACGCTGACTTGAAAATCGTAAGCGAATATTTGGTAGGCCAAGGCGTTGATCAATCATACAACTCATGGCTTTTGCATCGCTAAAAGTGCCGTCATTATTGCTGTGTACATCGGCTAAATTTTCGAAGGCTGCTTTCATCGCATTGCGTACATCACGATCGGTAAAAATCCCCTCTGATTGAAAACCAATAGGTTCTAATTCACCATCGACACGCATACTCACTTGGCCGTAACCCCCATCAATAATTGATAAATGCAGGTCGGTAGCCTGGCTAAGACTTGCATGCTCTACCCATTCACGAAACAAGTTAGCGCCATTGCTATTACTAGAGGTTAAACTTGATTTGATTTTTTGTGCCTCTGATGCAAGCCGTACGTCTCGCAATACTTGGCTAGTTGCAAGCAGTGGTTGATGATCTAGTCTTAGGCCCTGCGATACCACCGCACTTTTTAAGGCCGCAAAATAGTTTTTTACTTTGCTGGTGTGACTAGGGTCATAGACTAATACGGCTCGGTTGGCGTTGACCTTTACCACTAATACAAAATCTTGAAGAGCAACCGGAATTTGTAAGCCTGGTGTGAGCGCATGAGGCCCAGATATGACATCTTCACGACGTGGAAAGTCGGCTAGTTTTTCAATAATATGGTGAGATGCGATGAAGCCTTGGTCTAGGGAATTATGGTGATGTTGAGATAACAATATACTGGTGCTAGTACTGGTACCGTTATTGCCGTTAGCAGAACTATCTGAATTGGAGTGTTGCTGATTGGTAGGATCAAAATGATTCGGTAGCACAGCCTCTGATGAGTGAAGTAATGGCTTAGTTAATGTTAAAAACTGCCCACTCGGTTCTTGAATTTGAATGGTGGGTATTTTGGTGTTTTTTCTAAACCAGATCATGGCAGCACCTCTAATTGTTGGCCTGGAACTAATTCAAATAGTGCTTTTGCTTGATGAGTCGTTTTGACTGAATGACTAGCTAAAGCATTTTGGCTGTGCAATTGAAGCAAAATTTTGTGTGGCTGTATGGATAGGATTTGAAAAATTCCCATTGTTAATGGTTCAGATAAAAAATAGTGTTGACCATTTAAAATAATTTCTGCAGTGGGTTGTTGAATAGAACCATAAATGGCCAATACTTGAAATTGATGCTGTGCCGCTTGAGTTGTGACTGGTTTTTTAACTGGGCTTGTTAATTGATTTTTTTCTGGCGCTAATGGTATTGGTGTTGGCTTATTTTGAATGTTAGATGCCACCGTCACAGGCAATTGTTGCGCGGTAGTAAGAGCCAATTTTTTTAGAAATTCCTGATGCAAAATTTGTTGCTGAATTTTGGCTAAATCACTTATTTGTAATTGTGTGGGGCTACTAGTATTGGCTTGACTACTGTTTGGGCTAGCCGTTAGCGGTATTGCTACCGGTTTTGCGACAGAAGTTGACGCAATAGTGGACTGACTATTGAATGCCATCATCAAAATAAAAATCATTAAACAAAGATTTTTTAATGGATGTGTTGCATTTGAAAAATATAGCTTAATGAGCTTGTACATAACTATGTCCTTTTAAGGTAAGGGTGAGTTGTTGGCTGTTGTGAGCGTCATGTGAGACCTGTAGCCTTAGTTCGCGCCATGCAATATAGGCCGGTATAAGGGATAAGGTGGACTGCTTAAGGGCCCAAGGGAGTTTGATTTCAATTGGGGTTTGTAATACTTTTGCTTTTGCATCGACTTTGTTTAAATCAATGCCTTGGTGGGGCCAAACCAAGGGTTGCCCTATTGCGACCTGTAGCTGGGCATTGAGTAATTGTTGAAATACTGAATGCAGTTCTATTTGTGATGATCGCAGTGGTGGAATTTGTGGGGGTTTTAATTGCAAATAAGCTGTGTTAGTGGCTATGTTTTGACTTAATACTAAAACGTCTTGCTGGCTAGATTCAATTGAATATTGTTTATGTTGAGTTAAAGCCCAGTCCACCATATCTTGTGTTTTTCCACCAATTCTTTGATAGGAATACTGACACTCTTGATTGGCAAAACTGCACACAATAGTAGTGAGTGCCCAACCATTTAAGTAGCTTTTTTCTTGTTCGATTGCATTGGTTAAAAGTGTTAGCTGCTGATTTGTCCAAGCCAATTGATTTAAATTTTTTTCAAGTTCAGATAAATACTTGGGAGTGTGATTATTGAGTTGGTTTTGTTGCAGCAGCAGAGTTTGCTGTTTTTGTTTTTGCCAAACTAATTGATAATAAAAAAAACTAGCTAAGGCCACAATTGCCAGCACCACAACAATTGAAATAGCAGTTTTATTTTTGGGTAATGGTTTTAATTGACTCCATTTTTGGCAGTGTTGTTGAAGGTCTTTCCATGCCACTTGTTTACTTTGCGGGAGTAATGCATCGGCAGTAAAAATATGGAAATTCATGCCTACTTGTTGTCGATATTTTTCAATGACCTGCTGTGCATCTATTACCCGTTCTATTTTGTCATGCACTACTTGTCCTGCTTCAATTACCACTAGTACCTTTCTAGTTTCATCCTGCTCTAGAGGCATTAACAAAATAGCATTAAGTGTTTTTTGTTGATTGGCTTCAAAGGCGGCTAAAAATGCCAGAGCCAATGAATATAATTTTTTTCTATTTTTATTTTTTTGTAATAATCCAGCACTATACAAACCCAAATACAAGGCTTGATTGGCCACTTGCTGACAATAAGCAGAGGCACCCAACAAAGCCGCTTGACGTCTGATTTTTTTGCCATCTTGATGTGATTTTTGTTCATCGCCATCTGTACGCAAAACACTCCAACTTAAACCGGCTACTAAGGCTTCTTGCTCGAAGGTATGCACAATCGTACTCATAGTTTTTCTTCCAATGAATGCTTGAATTCAATTACCAAAATTTGTACAAGCTAAAGTGGTGTGGCTCTGACGATGATTAAAAAATCCTCTCTTTGATAACTTCGTTTTTGAGAGCCACCTAAAATAAGTGGTAAGGGTTCGGCGATTTTGTTTTGATCTTGATTAGCCACTTGCCTCGATAGTCCGGTAATAATCATGGCCTCCCCAGGACGAAGCCGAATCGAACCTTGGTCATCAGTGCCTGAAGTTTCGGGAGTTTGTACAGTTTGCAAAGAATCGCCAGAACCAGCACTCACATTAAAAAGTCCTAATAAGTCAGTTAATGAAATACCAAACTTTAAGATGATGGTGCCATCCTCCATAATGGCCGGTTGGACTAAAAATTTATCTCCGGTGGTAACACTGGCTGTTTTAAGTCCTGGTGCACCAGAGCCTGCATTGGACGATGTAGAAGGAGTAGTTTCTGACACATAGCCAGTTACCTTAAGGCTGGTACTACGAGCCCATTGCCGGTTCATGGCAATAAGGGAGACAGGACGGTACTGCACTGTGTGGCCAATTAAATGCAGAGCCTTTAAAAATGCCTTGCTACCGCCATAACGAGTGGCTGTGTTTTGTACGGAATTTTCAGATGTGGCTGGTATGTCTTTGAGTAAGGTGTAAGCCAAGCCTGCCGAGTTACTACTTAAACTTGAAAGGGGGCTACTAATGCTTGCTGACCAGGTTTTGGCAAGATCACTGATTGGTACCGACCAATCTACGCCTAGTTGTTGATTGTTTTGTTGGCTGACACTGTAAATATCAAGTTGGATATGGGCTTGACGTTTAAGTTGACGGTCCTCTGCTTGAATAATTTCTCTGGCCTTGGCAATAACATCTTTTGGGGCATGTAGAGTGATGCGACCACTGGCTTCATTAAGACTTACGCTGCCACCAGAGGGAGTAATAATGGCATCTAGGCTTTTTTTCAGGCTTTCAAAAACAGCATTTTTACCATTTTCTTGGACATCTAGTTTGGCACTTGAACTACCAAAACCATCACCGCCTTGATTACCTCCCGACAAGCCCATTTGATATTCTTGAATGCCTCCAAAGGAAGCTATTTCAAAACTCTCGGTAATAAAACGTTCAATCACCACAGTGCCTTGAGAATAGCGCCAGCTAAGATTGAGCTGGTTGGTGATGTGGTCAAGATAGCCTTGTAAGCTACCCTGCCATTGCATTTGATGCGACTTAATGCTGGGAGAGTAATCAGTGGGACTTGTGTCTTGTATAGGGCTTGCTTGGCTATACGAAACAATGGTTTTAGCCTGTCCTTTTTTGCTAGAAGAAATAGCTGATAAAAAGTTATTTTTTTGTAGTTGAGCTTTGGTTTCTGGACTTATCTCTAGCGCAGTACCTGGTTCTAAAATGGGTACGTGGTCACTAGTCAGTGCTAAATTTGTAGGGATTGGATTGATGCGTGTGGAGGTTTTTGCAAAAGTAGCATTGGCTTGTGAGGTTTCATTGACATCGGGGCTTAAGCGAATTGCGAGTCCTGCAATTCTAGATAATCGTTCTGCGACTAGGCTTAGGCTGATAGGGCTACCGTACGGCCTATCATTGAATTGAATACTGATAGGTTCTGAAAATAAAGCAGGCAATTGGGCATCGTGAGGTAAGGCAATGGTACGTTTGCCTATCCAGGCTTGTTGTGCATATTTGGTGACATTCTTTTTTTGCGCCAAAGTGGCCACTTGATCAATATGCACTTTACTGCCTGCTAAAGTACTTTGCTGAACCGAATTTCCTGTGCTAATCATATGTTGCTGCGCTGCATAAGCTTGAGCTTGTAATTGCTGGCTTAGTGCTTCACTTTTAGCGGGAGCCATTGAATTTTGAGAGGGCAATTGTGAACAGGCACTAGTAAGTACCACGCATAACCACACCATTAGATTTTGCACAATGAGCAAATAATGAGGATGGGATTGGTAGTGTAGAAAAACCTGCTTGAGGAGTATTTTGGTGCTTAAGGCTTGAGCCGAACCAGTGCTTTTGCAAGCAGTGTTTTGCACCACAGGTAACGGTAAGGGACAGGGTGTTTTCATTATGTGCACTCCTGATCTTGTTGGCCTTTTTTGGTGACTCTAGCTAATGGTGGCGTATTGGGATAAAAGCAAACTTCTAAGGGTATGCCTGCTGCAGCCAAACTTGGTGTACTAAGTAACCAACCCACTGCTTCTTCAAAACTACCCTCCAGTTGGTGAGGACTGTCAATTAACAAATGCTTATCAACATCCCAAATGAGTTTCCAACCGGCCTTTTGTGACCAGCGTTGTAGAGTTTGTGCCAAAGTAATGTCTTGCAGTTTGATTTCCCAAACCATAGGAGTAGGAATTGGTTTGTCGGCAGTAATGGGAGTTACTGGAGCAAGCTTGATGGGGATTGGAGTGATAACTGGGTCGGCCGTTGTTATTAACTGATGGGTTTTGTTGCTATTAGCTGCCACTGTAGAAAGAGTGTGGCTAGCCTCATTGCTAACATTTGTTTTTACACTGCTTGTTTGGGACAGAACAAGTCCGTTAATAGTAGCCTCTGAGCTCGTGTTGGTGTTGGTTTTAATTGCTTCGCAGGCATACTGAAGTCCATTGGCAATCGACAAGTGACAGTTTTGAGCCTGGGCGACCGTAGCACCCACTAGGCTGATAAAAGCTAGCAAAGCATACCTAGCCAATGAAGCTAGAAAGAAAAAAGCATTAGCGCTTTGTTGCATGATAAGTCTCCAAGATTAGGGTGAGGGGCTTGCACTTCTGTTGGTGCTTGGGGGTGGGATTGAGCTGGTGTTTTGATTGAGGTGGGAAGCTTGAGAAATGCTGGCCACTGATTGCACATTGAGCTTGCTGGGACTAGGTAAAGCAGTAAGCACCATTTGCGATTCGGCTTTTCGGAGCTGAATTTCTAATTGAAATTGATGCTGGTATTGCTTATGTTGTTGCATAAGGTTGGCCACCGCAAGTAGCAAGGTAGGGCCTCCAATCGAGTTGATGTTGTCTCCGTGGGTAAAGTCGGTATAGGCCACGGTATGGGCGGGAAAATGGCGGGAATCGATTAATTCGCCGTTAAGTTTGACCGTCCATTGTTCTTGGCTTGCCCAGCGCCTAAGGGTGTTAATAATGGTTTTGTCGGAGGCCAATACGTGAAAGGCTAATAAACGTGCATCGGCTTGAATTTGCAACAGTTGAGCTTTAGCAGGTGGAGCCACCCCTATTTTTTCAGTGACGATAGCGACTGAGTTGCTTGCTTCGGAGGTTATTGCGGTGTCTTGATTGGTATTGGAAAGACTAGATAACTTGGTCTCGGTGCTTGCTTGAGGGCTATTTGCCTTGATGACTAATTGAGAATTAGCTTTTGGCTGGCTTATTTCAGTGGTGGGTGCTTGTCTACCCGTTTGTAATTGATGAAGCAGTTGTTTGAGAGAGTTTATTTCTTGTTGCAAAGGTTCAAGTTCTAAAGTGAGTGGCGCTGGAGCGAGTTGAGATTTTTTTTGCAAATTAGCGTTGGCTTGCTGAATGCTGATTTTGTTTTGTCCTGTGGGTTCTAGGAGTTGCGGGGTGGGTGCACAAGCTCCGAGGGCAAGCCATAAAAGGGTAGGCATTACTATTTTGTTAGACCTTAATAGGAAGTTTTTGAAGTCTAAAGACAATGATTGAAGCGGTTTTTTTAGGGCCTGTAAACCAACTAAAAGCAGAAAATAATGTTTCATAAAACCTCAAAAATAATATTTTGATGTGTTTATTATTGATCAAATTTGTTATTATGGGTTAATTATTTTGAAAAAATTATTTTTTGGGAGCTAAAATGAAATCATTGATACTTTTCAATCCAGGCCGTTGGTTTAAAAATGGGCACTTATTAAGGCAATACAACAACTTAATAAAAGCCCTATTTGGGATTGGTTTCGTAGCTTGTTGTTTTTTGATGGCGATGTTGCCAGTAATGGCGCAAGTTCAAGCCCCATTGCTAGAAAAAAATCAATGGGCTTGCGAGTTGATGTTATGTTTGGCTAGCGAAAAACCGGTAATGCAAGAGGCTTTTTGCAGCCCTAGTTTGGTGGCTTTAACTGAACATATCAAACAATGGAATGAACTAGACAAAGCCGAGCAAGTACCTGCTTGCCATGAGGCAAAGAATAGTGGTAGCTATTTGGAGATTTTTCAGTCTCAATATGCACAATGCCCAGCTGGAATGGCTGTTTTAGACATGGGGATAAGTTTGTTAATAACTAACCCAGAACAGGCGCAGATTTGGAAAAATACCGATGTGAGGTATTTTGTAGGCCGTTATGCAGAAGATTTACCGGCTAGTTTTGGAAAAGATTGGGATAAAATAATTAACGATGGTATTGGTGACGGTAAAACAGAAACAGTAA
>JALQUL010000359.1 GCA_023260735.1 Limnohabitans sp.
GCCATAATTTTAAGGCGCGAAATTAAGGCGCCGTGCAAGGCTCGATTGGGTTGCACTACCTCACGTAAGGCACCATCTACCCTAAAGCGTACGCTGGAATGACGTTCGTAGGGCTCAATATGAATATCACTGGCACCATCACGGGCAGCTTGAGTTAGCAAGGCATTGAGCATTCGAATGATAGGAGCATCATCGGAGGCTTCTAATAAGTCCTCTACCGCTGGCAATTCTTGCATCATGCGGGTTAAATCAACATCGGACTGCACCTCACTCACTACTGAAGCCGCATTAGACTCACCACTAGCATAGGCCTCTGAAATTCGCTGTATTAACTCGTCACTATTGACCAATTGCATAGTTGCAATTTGTGGATATTTACGCAGCACTTCGCTAATAGCGCTAGGACTACTTTTTTCATGATGCCAAAAATAAAGCACATCATCACGCTCTTCCAATAAAACTTGATGAGTTCTGGCAAATGCATAGGGCAATAAATATCGCATAATAATTTTTAAATAAAAAAGAGCTGAAATATAAAGCAGATTTAATTTTTACCAGCCTTTACTGGTTCCGACACTGCTTGCTCCTTTACCACTATGCTTGGTAATACGGGGACTGCTTGATTTCCTAAAATAAAATTTTTAGCGGGCTGAGAATTTTGCTGACTAGCGCGCATTAAATCATAGCGATCAAGCGAAAAGTCTTGACTCGCTTGTGCATCGCGCATAACCACAGGGCGTAAAAACACCATTAAATTGGTTTTTTTACGTTGCCTAGATTCAGTCTTGAATAAGTTGCCCAGAACAGGAATATCACCCAAGCCAGGTACCTTATCTTGATTAGAGGAAAACTCCTCTTGTATTAAGCCACCCAACACAATAATAGAACCGTCGTCCACTAAAACATTAGACTCAATGGAGCGCTTGTTAGTAATAATGCCTGTGGCAGTAGCAGCAGAGCCTGGTTGTACGCTTGAAACCTCTTGGAAAATTTGTAATTTGATAGTGCCATTTTCTGAGATTTGCGGCTTCACCTTTAAAGTTAAACCTACATCTTTGCGCTCAATGGTTTGAAACGGATTATTATTACCCGAACTTGAACTGGTGTATTGGCCGGTCACAAATGGTACGTTTTGACCAATTACAATTTTGGCCTCTTCGTTATCGAGTGTGACCACATTGGGTGTGGACAACACATTACCGTCACCTGTGGTTTCTAATAATCGACCAAATAAACCCAATACATTATTGCCGTTCACTTTGGGTAATATACCCACATTAAAACCTTTACCTGGCAAAACCGTACTGGTCGTACTAGTTGTTCCAAAACTAGGGATACCTTGTGCAGTGAGTTTTAAAATATTGTTTCCATCTGCTCCAAAATTGGTACCTAACAAAGCGAGTATGGAATCACCCACTTTGCCCACACTACCTTGCAATTGCAAGCCCATCTCAGCGGCTTTATCAGAGTTAATTTCTGCAATAAGCGATTCAACATAGACTTGAGCACGCCTTCCATCAAGCTGATCAATGACGGCTCGTAACTGACGCATTTGTGCTTCCGGGGCATAAATCACTAATGAGTTAGTGGTTGGATCTGCCTGAATTTGACCGCCAGTTGACGGATTACCCGATGGCGTAATAGGTGAGTTAGCACCATTAGGCGATCCAGTTGAAATAGCTTGATTACCGGCAGCCGATGGTGCGGCACCCCCAGAGCTAGAATTACTGCTGGTGGCAGCTAGGGTTGCACGTAATGTAATGGCCAGCTTGGTGGCATCTGCATTACGCAAATAGACGACATGTACATTCCCACTCGCACTCGTACTACTGGGCTGATCTAATTTAGCAATAATATCTTTGACTAATTTAATTCTGGCCTGATTGGCCCCGCGCAAAATAATACTATTGGTTCGGGCATCTGAAATAATGGCCGTTTTATAACTGAGATCAGCACCGTTAGCACCAGCAATAGCCGTTACATCAGTGAGCTTATTTACCAAAACTGCAATGTCATTAGCGACAGCATGTTTTATCGGAACAATTTCAATATTAGTGGCATTAGGCACATCATTAGCCGCAATAATGGTGGCCATTCTTTTTAAATTTTCGGCATAGTCGGTAATAACTAGGCTGGTTCCGTTAGCTCCAATATTAATCACATTATTAGGACTAATTAAAGGCCTTAAAACAGGTAAAACACTGT
>JALQUL010000392.1 GCA_023260735.1 Limnohabitans sp.
GATAAAGTGGCTTTAGGTATTTCCCATCCTTGCACCACTTTTGATAAATGGCGTTGGATGCCTATTGTTGATGATAAAGGTGTTATTCTTGCAACTATTCGCACTTGGTTTTAAACCATCTAGTAGCCCGTTTTTAAAAAATAAATGATGATTTCCAAAGTTTTTAACCGCAATTTTTTATTGCTATTTTTATGCCAAGGCTTGTTCCTTACTAATAATGTTACCTTTGTAGCTATTAATGGATTAGTCGGTTTACAACTCGCACCTTTAGGTTGGATGGCTACCCTGCCGATTGCAGCATTTGTGGCTGGTGGAGCGATAGCGAGCCCTTTGGTAGCCAAACACCAACGCTTGTGGGGCCGGCGTAATACATTTTTATTAGGCTTATTGGTTGCCTTTATTGCTTGTGGACTGTGTGCATTAGCCACGGTTCTACAGAGTTTTTGGCTACTTACTGTGGCCACTTTATTAGCCGGTTACTTTAACGCTAATGCCTCTTTATATCGTTTTGCTGCTGCCGAACTCGTAGAGCCCAGCCTTAAAGAAAAAGCTATTTCTTGGTTATTAGCTGGCGGTTTAATGGGTGCAGTGATTGGCCCTAATTTAGCCTCTTCGGCTAAAGACAGTATGTCACACCCTTTTACCGGAGCTTATTTAGCCCTCATGGTAGTGGCATTATTAGCTTTTGTTTTAATGAGTCAAATTACTTTTCCGCCTCTTAACGACCCGCAACAAGTACAAGCCAAAGGCAGGCCTTTGCGGCAAATTGCCAAACAACCTGGTTTTATCATCGCCTGTATTGCATGTGCATTAAGTTATGGCATCATGAATTTATTAATGGCCGCGACCCCAATTGCCATGGCTCAGTGTCAACATCCATTTTCGGCTGCTGTGTGGGTACTAGAATGGCATGTAGTAGGTATGTATGCCCCTAGTTTTTTTACTGGTGACTTAATTAAACGCTTTGGTGCGCTTAGCATTATGGTAGTGGGTTTATTACTTAATTTTGCTTGTGTAGCAGTGGCCTTATCTGGCATCGATTTAAATCATTTTTTAGTGGCACTCTTTTTATTAGGTGTAGGCTGGAATTTTTTATACATTGGTGGCACTACACTGGCCACCGAAAACTATCGCCCCGAAGAAAAAACCACCGCCCAATCGGCAGTTGATTTTTCTGTTTATGCCACCATGACACTTACTGCATTTGGATCGGGTGCGTTGGTAACTACCGGTGGTTGGACTGCCATGAATTTAGGTAGTTTATTTCCTTTGGCTTTAATGGGAGCTGCTTTAGTTTGGTTAAAAATCAAGCAGAACAAAGACCAAGCCTTAAAGACATTAAGCTAATTTATTGTGATGTTCCAGCAATGTTTGTGATGGTTTTTCACCAAACATTTTTTGGTAGTCTCTTGCAAAATGACCAAAATGCCAAAAGCCAAACTCAGTTGCAGCATCTGTTACGCTGCGCTTTTCAAGCAATTGGCTTCTGGCATTTCTTAATCTAACTGCTTTGACATAACTTAAAGGGCTAAGTCCCATTACCTCGTTAAAACCAGTTTGCAAGGTACGTCTGCTTACACCAATATCTAGACATAATTGTGCAACGGAAGGAGTTTTTTCGGGATGATTTTTAACCAAGTTACAAGCTTGTTGCACCATAGTCCAATAATTATTTTCTTTGACCGACTTACTTTTAATAGCGTCATATTGTGTCGCTTGAATATGCTCTAATAAAAAATCAAGTACTGCAGAAGCAATTGCATGTGACGAAAGCATTTCTGGCTGATGTGAAGCGACCCGTAAAAGACTCCATAAATAATCTCTTACAGCCAATAAACTACCCTGCTGCACATGCAGTGTAGGTTGGGTAAAGTAAAAATCTTGACCGCTTAATAAGGGCTCAATGATAGAGCCTAATTTTGCATCTTTATTTTGTGATTGAAATAAAGATGCAGTGCTTTGCTTAAAAGGCTGTGTTTGCAACACAATACCCAGCATGGTGTGTTGTTTGGGAGTTTTAAACTCAAAACCCTTTTTACCTGAAAAAACATAGATATCGTCGGGACCACAAACCGAGCCACAAAATACTCCATTTTCCGAATAATCTAGGGGTACACCTAAGGCTAATACCCCATCTTGCAAATGACCCGTCTGATAAACCGACTGCTGCATTCGCTCTACAAAAATTCTAATATAAGTACCTTGCAACTGAGTTAACTCGCCTAAAAACTTGCCAGCAGAAAGTTGCACATAATCTTGATTCCAGCCTTCTAATTGAACTGCTTGTTGCTGGGCATCATAAAAGGAAAACTGTATTTTTGCCCGCCCCATAGAGAATTGAAACTGGCTCCATAAATCTTGTGTTGCCATAGGTATAAACAAGTCCTGCTAAAACGAATCATTTTAGACACCTTAGCAAAAGAGTCAATCAATGGAATACCCTTACCAAAATCTGACAAAAGAACTAGCAAGCTTGCCAATTTTGGATAGTCAAATACCACCATGCACCCTACCATGAAATAGTAATTAACTTTAATTACATGTCTTTCATGCAAGCCATTATTCAATAATAGGGGACAATATGAGCGATAAATCAGGTGTGAATTACACACGCGTTGACGATAGTTATTTTGAAAAAAGAGGGCTGCGGCGCTATGCAGGCGTTTGGTCTTTATGGGCTTTAGGAGTAGGAGCGGTTATTTCTGGGCATTTCTCGGGCTGGAACCTTGGCCTTAGCAACGGATGGGGTAGCATGTTGATTGCTACCATTATTATTGCCACCATGTATTTAGGCTTAACCTTTTCTTTAGCAGAAATGTCACCCGCCTTGCCGCACACTGGTGGTGCTTATTCTTTTGCTCGCACCGCCATGGGGCCTTGGGGTGGCTTTTTAACTGGCCTGTCCGAAAATGTGGAATATGTTTTAACCCCAGCGGTGATTGTATTTTTTATTAGCAGTTATATGGGGAGTATTTTTGGCACCCCCACTGAAATGCTACCCCTTTGGTGGATAGGTTTTTACATCCTTTTTGTAGGCCTTAATATTATTGGTGTCGAACTATCGTTTAAAGTCACTTTAGTCGTTACCTTATTGGCTTTAAGTTGTTTGGTCGTATTTTGGATGAGTGCATTGCCTCATATTGATTTCTCCAAATGGGCTATGAATGTAGCCGCTGATGGCACTATGTTAGCCGATGGTAACGGACTGTTTTTACCCAAAGGTTTTGTTGGTATTTTGGCCTGCTTACCTTTTGCCGTTTGGTTGTTTTTAGCCATTGAACAATTACCGCTTGCAGCTGAAGAATCGGTTGATCCAAAACGTGATATGCCTAAAGGCATTATTGCTGGTATTTTTACCCTCATCATTTCTGCTTTTATGATTTTATGGCTCAACCCATCAGTGTCTGGAATTGGCTCACACAAATTAGCCAGCTCTGGAGAGCCCTTGTTAGATGGCTTAAAAGCAATTTACGGTGATGGCATTGCTAAAACTTTGGCAACAGTAGCGGTTTTAGGTTTAATTGCAAGTTTTCACACCATTATTTTTGCAAAAGGCAGGCAAATTTATTCTTTAAGCCGTGCGGGTTATTTCCCTTCTTCTTTGTCAGTTACACACGGTAGCCGCAAAACACCTCATGTTGCCATGATTGTTGGCTCGCTTATTGCTTTAATAGTGATGTTTATTTTATGGTTTTCATTGGGCTCAGAAAAAGGCGCTGCGGTCATCGGCGGAACGCTGCTCAATATGGCGGTATTTGGTGCCATGTTCTCCTACATCATGCAAGGTTTGTCATTTATTAAGTTGCGTCAAAAACTTCCTAATTTAGCCAGACCTTACGTGAGCCCATTGGGTAGCGCAGGAGCTGCTTGGACGGTAGTGGTGGCGATTGTGACCTTGTACTTCCAACTTAGTGACCCCTCTTATAGAGTGGGTGTTATTTGGGTAGCTGCTTGGTTTGCTTTATGTATTGCTTATTTTGCCGCTATTGGCCGTAAAAAATTAATTCTCTCTCCAGAAGAGGAGTTTGCCATGAACCCTACTAAGGCACATTAAAAAATCAAGGAAATCAAAGGTGATTAATGCTTTTTCTGACTTTTGATTTCCTTTTTTGACTTCGTTTTTAATTTTCTGATTGATGACTTTTTAAAAGATTATTCACTATGCCTCACCTCAACTCACTACCCACATCAGAACATGCCAAATTGCAGGCTGTACGATTATCGAACGCTAAAAAAGTCAAAGTAGCAGTTAGCGATATAGACGGTATTTTGCGTGGTAAATATTTGCATATCGACAAATTTTTAGGGGCAGCAGAAGCTTATCCCGCAGGTGGTTTTGGTTTTTGTGATGTGGTTTTAGGCTGGGATATGATGGATGTCACCTATGACAATACCAAAGCCACTGGTTGGCAATTTGGTTTTCCAGATGCCTTAGCCCGCCTTGACTTTAATACCGGTAGAAATATACCTTGGGATAATCAGACCCCTTTCTTTTTAGGTGATTTTGTCAATGCCGATGGCACACCTCATGCACAATGCCCAAGGCAAGCTTTAAAACGCGTTTTAGCAAGAGCTGAAAAAATGGGTTTTAAAGTTATGACGGGTATGGAGTTTGAATGGTTTAACTTTTTAGAAACCCCTCACACTTGGGCTGCCAAAGAGGGTGTCAACCCCACCCGATTAACACCGGGAATGTTTGGTTATTCATTGCTACGTATGAATGAGAACCAAGAATACTTTAATGCCTTAATGGACGAAATGCTGGCCTTTGGAATACCCATTGAGGGCCTGCACACCGAAACCGGCCCTGGCGTTTATGAAGCTGCCATTGGTTTTAGTGAAGCCCTAGAACAAGCCGATAGAGCCGTGTTATTTAAAACTGGAGCCAAAGAAATTGGCTCAAGGTTTGGCATCATGCCCAGTTTTATGGCCAAACCCATTCATGGCATGCCTGGTTGTAGCGGACATATTCACCAAAGCTTATCCGATGGCAAACACAATTTGTTTTTTGATCCCAATTCAGATCGCAAAATGAGTCCCTTATTCGAGAGTTATTTGGCGGGACAAGTCGCTCATATGATGGATTTTGCCCCCATGATTTGGCCGACTATTAACAGTTATAAACGTTTGGTAGATGGTTATTGGGCACCAGTAAAACCCACTTGGGGTATGGATAACCGTACCGCCAGTTTTAGAGTGATTGCTGGCAGCCCCAAAGCCACTCGCCTAGAAACCCGTTGCCCTGGAGCAGATGTCAACCCCTACCTCGCTATGGCAGCTGTAATCGCTGCGGGGCTTGATGGCGTAGAAAAAGGCCTCAAATTAACAGCACCTCCTATTACTGGCACCAATGTAGGTGGAGAGCATATTCCTAGAGCCCCGCGCAGCCTACTCGAAACCACCCGTGTTTTTGAGAAATCTGATGTAGCTCGTGACTGGTTGGGAGACGGTTTTGTGGATCATTTTGCAGCCACCCGCGACTGGGAGTGGCGCCAATGGCAAGATGCAGTTACTGATTGGGAAATGAAGCGTTATTTTGAGATTATTTAATACCACCACTTACCCTACTAGGGAACAGACTGCGCTATCCATTATGATGTTGCTAATGCCAACTATCTTGCCTCATCAAGTTTTTTAGCTTGCTTCATTCTGTATTTTTTCAACTTATTTTATTTTTATATCATGAGCATTTCATCATTTGCATTCCCCACCCCGATTCAATTTGGTGCTGGCGCTAGAAAATTAATTGCCCAACATTTACTGGATAAAGGTTGTCAACGTCCTCTCATCGTGACTGACAAAGCCTTGGCTACGCTACCTGTATTAGCAGAATTCAAATCTCATTTAACTGGTTTAGATGTGGCAGTTTTTGATGGTGTTTTTGGCAATCCTACTTGTAGCCAAGTGATGGCCGGTGCCCAAGCTTTTAAAGCTCATAACGCCGATTGTGTGATCGGAGTTGGTGGTGGCGCTGCCCTAGATGTATCTAAGGTAGTGGGGGTCATGGCGACTCACCCTGGTGACATTTTAGAATATGTTTGGGACCACCCACAAGTGCGCGCTATTGTGAACGAACTACCTTACTACATTGCAGTTCCCACCACCTCTGGTACGGGCTCTGAAGTAGGTCGCTCTAGTGTGGTTAGCGAAGACGATAGCCATTTAAAACGAGTGGTATTTAGTCCTAAAATTTTAGCAAAGACAGTTTTCGCTGACCCAGAACTCACTTTTGCATTACCTGGTCATATTACTGCAGCGACAGGTATTGACGCCTTAACCCACAACATAGAAAGTTATTTATCTCCTGCCTATCATCCATTATGTGATGGTATTGCATTAGAGGGTACCCGTATTGCAGCTCGCTCTTTATTAAAAGCTGTGAAAGAGCCGAACAACTTACAAGCCCGCTCTGACATGATGATGTCTTCCATGATGGGGGCAATTGCCTTCCAAAAAGACTTAGGAGCCGTACACTCCTGTGCTCACGCACTCGGCGCTGTATGTGATTTACACCATGGCCTAGCCAATGCCTTAATGATTGATACAGTGTTGGCATGGAATTACGACGTCGTACCCGAAAAATTCGATGAACTTGCTCATGTTTGTGGTGTGACAGGCGGTGGCAAGGCTTTTGTCGCATGGATCCAAGATTTAAAAGCCAGCATTGGTATTAAAGGCAAACTATCCGATCACGGTGTTAAAGTCGAGCATCTGGCCCGCCTTGTTGAAATTGCCACTGCTGATATTTGCCATCAAACCAACCCAAGACCTTGCACAGCTGCAGACTTTGAACGTTTATTTAATGCCGCTTTATAAAGGTAAAAGTGGCAGTTGCCTTAAGTGGTCAACTGCCACCTTTCATAAATGATGGCAAGCAGTCCTTGTTTAACGCATTTTTAATTGAATCTATTATTTGCATTGATTATGAAAACACTCTCCGTCTTCAACCCTGCTAATGCAGAAAAAATTGCCGATTTGCCAGCCGATGATGCAACTTCGGTTGCAGAAAAATTCCAACTTGCCAGCACAGCGCAAAAAAAATGGGCACAAGTTCCTTTTGCCCAGCGTCTTGCTTGTTTACAAA
>JALQUL010000399.1 GCA_023260735.1 Limnohabitans sp.
CTGCGCAGCCGCTTGAATACCTTCCCAAGTGGCAGCAATCTTAATTAAAATACGGTCACTTGCAACGCCTTTGGCTTGATACAAGGCCATAATTCTTTTAGCTCTTTTCACTGTAGCTTCAGTGTCAAAACTCAAACGGGAATCGACTTCAGTGGAGACACGGCCTGGTACATTTTTTAATATTTCTGTACCAAATCGTACCAATAGATGATCGACGATTTCATCAATTACTAAGCCGTTACATTGTGCTACTGTATCTTGCAATAATGGCAAATATTCTGGCTTTTGCACACTCTTTAAAATAAGCGAAGGATTGGTAGTGGCATCTTTAGGTTGAAACTGTGCAATTTGCAAAAAGTCTCCGGTATCAGCTACCACGGTAGTGAATTGTTTTAAAGCGTCTAATTGGTTCATAAGGCATTTTTTAAATGAAGAACAAAACCTTGTAATAAGCAAGGCAAGCCTCTCATTTTAGAACGAATTAAACACCTACAAGTTACACGGTTACGACTAACTTCCCAAAGAAGGCTTTTTCTTTAAAATCTTTTTGTGCCTGCACCAATTGAGCCAATGGATAAGCCTTTGCTAATAAAGGTTTTAATTGCCCATTTTCAATGTATTGCACTATAGCTTGTGCATGTTTTGCACTCCCCATAGTAGCGCCTAAAATACTTAAATGTTTTAAATAAACCTTACGCCAATCCAGCGTTACTATAGGGCCTGCAATAGCACCGGCTGTTACATAACGTCCACCCACCGCCAAACATTCTAATAAGGCAGGTACCTGAGAGCCAGCCACAATATCGGCCACCACCGTCACTGTAAGGTCAGGAAACTTCGCCTTTATTAATTCGGGCGTGACCATTTCATCGCGATATAAAATACCCGCCACTCCTAAGTCTAATAAAGGTTGCTCTTTGCCCTTACCTACTTGAACAATGACTTGAGCACCTCGAATTAAGGCCAATTGCACCAACGCAGAACCCACACCGCCTGATGCCCCTGTTACCAACACCACATCTTGTGAATTGACTTGTGCCTTGTCCAGCATATGCTCGGCAGTTTGATAAGCAATCATAAAAGTGGCAAGCTCGGCATCGGAATAGGGGCTGTTAATGAGTAATGCATTACTGCTAGGCACCACCATATACTGCGCAAATCCGCCATCATGCTCGCTGCCTACATAAGTGGCATCAAATAAAGGTTGAGCTGTGTGGGCATAAATACTAGGGTTGACCATCACTCTTTGGCCTATTCTGGCGCTATCTACCGCTTGGCCCACTGCCACAATATGCCCCACTGCGTCGGCCCCTTGAATACGCGGAAAGCTAAACCCACCCCCTTGCCAACCAGCCTCTTCAGAAGCACCATAAGCACCCTCTCGAGTCCAAATGTCGGTGTTATTAATGCCGCATGCCGACACCTTTATTAACACCTCGTGGGCTTGCGCTGTTGGCACAGGCACATTGTCCCGTAACTCTAATTTGTCATAAGAACCAAATCCTGTTAAGACATAAGCTTGCATTTGGGT
>JALQUL010000368.1 GCA_023260735.1 Limnohabitans sp.
AAGTTATTAGAGGTGGTGCGTGGCGAACAAACGGCTAAAGACGTAATGGCCACCGTCATGGCGATTGGTAAAAAAATCAAAAAAACCACTGTGGTGTCAGGTGTTTGTGATGGCTTTATTGGCAACCGAATGATTGAACAATACAGCCGTCAAGCAGGCTTTTTATTAGACGAAGGTTGCACCCCAGCACAGGTCGATAAAGCGGTCGAAAAATTTGGTTTTGCCATGGGCCCATTCCGTATGGGTGACTTAGCCGGCAATGATATCGGTTGGGCCATTCGTAAACGCAGAGCTCTCGAGCGCCCCGATATGAAATACAGCAAAACTGCTGACTTGCTTTGCGAGATGGGTCGTTATGGGCAAAAAACTGGGGCAGGCTGGTATGACTACCAAGCCGGTAAGCGAGACGCCATACCCAATCAAGCGGTAGTGGACATGATTACCCAACACCGTGCTTCTTTGGGCATTACAGCTCGTAAGATTTCTGATGAGGAAATTGTGCAGCGTTTGGTGTTCTCTTTGGTCAACGAAGGAGCGCACATTTTAGAAGACAAAATAGCTGCTAAAGCCAGTGATATTGATATGGTGTACATCACTGGTTATGGTTTCCCATTCTATCGTGGTGGACCTATGCATTATGCTCAAGAAGTGGGTTTGTTTAATGTAGTACAAGCCATGAATCGTTTTGCGCAAAACCCGCTTGATGATGCAGAGTTTTGGAAGCCAGCAGCACTGATTCAACAATTAGTAGCTGAAGGTAAAAACTTTCAATAAAGCGCAAGCCTAAAAATATCATTTTCATTATTTTTAATTTTATGAAAGCCCAGGTTTAATCATTATTTAAAACTATTTCTTCATCCTCATCTTCATTCGTATCCTTCAATCAAGATGAATCAATTCAATAGTTTTTAAGGTTGGACCTGTGGCTTTTAATCATAAGGAGTCATCATGACATCTGCTGTAATCGTCTCTACTGCTCGCACACCTTTGGCAAAAAGCTGGAAAGGTGCATTCAACATGACCCACGGAGCCACCCTAGGGGGGCATGCGGTTCAACATGCTATTCAAAGAGCCAATATTGAAGCGGCTGAG
>JALQUL010000407.1 GCA_023260735.1 Limnohabitans sp.
GGTATGCACGTTCACCAATCTATTTGGAAAGATGGCAAAAACTTGTTCGCTGGTAACGGCTATGCTGGTTTATCTGATTTCGCTTTGTATTATATCGGCGGTATCATCAAGCATGCACGTGCCTTGAATGCAATTACCAACCCAGGTACCAACAGCTACAAACGTTTGGTTCCAGGTTTCGAAGCTCCAGTTAAATTAGCTTATTCGAGCCGTAACCGTTCTGCTTCTATCCGTATTCCTCACGTTGCTAACGACAAAGGTCGTCGTGTTGAAGCTCGTTTCCCAGATCCACTCATGAACCCATACTTAGGCTTTGCTGCCTTGTTAATGGCCGGTCTTGATGGCGTTGAGAACAAAATTCACCCAGGTGAAGCAGCAACTAAAGATTTGTATCATTTGCCACCAGAAGAAGACGCATTAGTACCAACCGTATGCCACAGCTTAGATCAAGCACTTGAGCATCTCGATAAAGACCGTGCCTTCTTGACTAAAGGCGGCGTATTTACTGACGCCATGATTGATGCTTACATTGAATTAAAGATGACTGAAGTGACACGTTTCCGTATGGCGGTTCACCCAGTTGAGTTTGATATGTACTATTCACTCTAATTGTATATTTTGAGGAGACGCCTATGTGGTAATTCCTCATTAATAAAATACAAAAAGGCGACATTAGTCGCCTTTTTTTACATTTTAAACCCCTTTATAAGCGTATGATTGATCAAGATCATGTAAAAGCGACTATATTTGACGCTCACTGATACTTCTTCAATTTATGAAATTCCTGACTATTATTAGCCTTGTTATTTTTGCTTTGTCTAGCCATTTGGCTTTTGCCCAAAGCACGATTTACCGTTGTGGCAACGAATACACCAATGATGCAACCGATGCCAAGGCTCGGGGTTGTAAAGTGCTAATTGGTGGTAATGTAACGGTTATTCAAACTGTCAAAAAATCAAATAACTCTAACTATAATACCAATAACGCTACCGTTATTTCCCCAAAATCAAATAACAACGCATCTAATACGCCAAGAGTAGATGATTCAGATCAGCGCGCCCGCGACTCAGATGCCAAATTAATTTTAGAAGCAGAACTACGCAAAACAGAACAAAAACTTGAGCAGCTCAAAAAAGAATACAACAACGGTGAGCCAGAAAAAATGACTAGCGAAACTAAAAATAATCAAAAATATTTAGACCGAATTGTCGATATGCGCTCGCAAATATTACGTACCGAAAACGATATTGCTGGTATTAAACGGGAGCTTAATCGATTTAAATAATCGAATCTCATTAGTCTGATTGAATTAAAAGTTAAGACAGTCAATAGCTTTGGGTTTATAGTTCAGGTCAATCCTGTAGCTATCAACTCAAAGCTTTTTTGTTTTTATTTTCAACTTACCCTATATGCATCAACGTTTTGCTGTATTAGACAATTTATCTACATTGATTGCTTTAGTTTCTAATAATGGGCAGGTGGTGTATTCCAACTCGGCTCTAGAGGCTGCCTTGGTGAGTTCACATCGATTAATTGTAGGAACACCTCTGGCTCAGTATTTTCAAGAAGCTACCGCCTTTCAAAATGCACTACAAGCAGCCAACTTACAGCAACTAGGTACTCTTAGTTTCGATGCCGTATTAATTGATAGTTTTGATAAGGCTTTATCGGTCTATGTGAGTGCCAGCCAACCAGAACCCAATGCCGAAATATGGATAGAAATGCATCCTCAAGATGCACAGGCTAAACAAGAACGAGAGCAAAGGTTAAGTGACCAAGCACAAGCCAATAAAGAATTAGTGCGTAATTTGGCTCATGAAATCAAAAATCCATTAGGTGGAATTAGAGGGGCTGCACAATTATTAGAAATGGATTTGCCCAGTCCCGATCTAAAAGAATATACCCAAGTTATTATTCATGAATCAGATCGCCTGCAGTCTTTAGTCGACCGCTTGTTGGCCCCACACCGACAAGCCAAAATAGTCTCTGATGTCAATATTCATGAAGTGTGTGAGAGGGTACGTTCGGTGGTGCTAGCTCAATACCCTAAGGGCCTGCAAATTAAACGTGATTATGATGTCTCTATTCCCGAACTAAGGGCTGACAAAGAGCAACTCATACAAGTAGTGCTTAATATTGCACAAAACGCATGCCAAGCAATGGGCACATTAATAGAAAATGCCCAAGCCCAACTTATTTTAAAGACCAGAATTGTCAATCAAGTCACTTTAGAGCGACATCGTTACAAATTGGCACTGGAATTGCATATCATTGACAACGGACCAGGAATTGAGGAGTCGATAAAAGACACTTTGTTCTTTCCTTTAGTTTCTGGTCGTGATGGCGGTTCGGGTCTTGGCCTTACTATTGCACAAACCTTTGTGGTTCAGCATGGTGGGCAAATTGAGTGTTCAAGCGTGCCAGGTAAAACAGATTTTAAAATATTGTTGCCATTACCTTAAAATTACCAGGCAGTTGACACTCATCAATCAGCAAGCCCACCTGCATTTTTGCGATGAATTTTAATTTTCGGAAAGTCAAACTGCATGAGTACTATTTGGATCGTAGATGATGACCAATCCATACGTTTTGTACTGGAGCGTGCATTAGCACGGGAGGGTTTTCAAACCGAAAGTTTTAGTAACACCAAAGATGTGCTTGAGCAACTTCATTGTGCAGCAGACGGCACCGTTAAAGTGCCTGATGTACTATTAAGTGACATAAGAATGCCTGGTGGTTCTGGGCTTGACTTATTGGCAAAAGCCAAAGACTTGTTACCGCATTTGCCCATCATTATTATGACGGCGTTTTCTGATCTTGATAGTGCAGTTGCCACTTTTCAAGGCGGAGCATTTGAATATTTAGCCAAACCTTTTGATTTACCACAAGCGGTGGCTTTAATTCAAAGAGCAGTAGAAGAAAATCTTCGCGAAACCACTATAACCGAACCAAAAGCAAGCACTGCTGACATGTTAGGGCAAGCCCCTGCCATGCAAGATGTGTTTAGAGCAATTGGTAAATTAAGTCAAAGTGCAGTGACTGTATTAATTACCGGAGAGTCTGGCACGGGAAAAGAGTTGGTTGCCAATGCTTTGCATAGGCACTCGCCCAGAGGCACAGCGGGTGGCCCGTTTGTTGCTATTAACACAGCCGCCATTCCTAAAGATTTATTAGAAAGTGAATTATTTGGCCACGAAAGAGGTGCGTTTACTGGGGCCAATACCAGCAGGCGTGGTCGCTTCGAGCAAGCCGATGGCGGAACCTTGTTTTTAGATGAAATTGGCGATATGCCTTTCGAGTTACAAACTAGGTTGTTAAGAGTTTTAAGTGATGGACATTTTTACCGAGTGGGCGGTCATTCGGTGGTAAAAACCAACGTCAGGGTAATTGCGGCAACGCATCAAGACCTAGAACAAAGAGTCAAACAAGGCCTGTTCAGAGAAGATTTGTTTCATCGCCTTAATGTGATCAGATTAAGACTGCCTCCACTGCGTGAAAGAGTTGAAGATATTGCAGGTTTAAGCCAACACTTTTTAACACAAAGTGCAGCCCAGCTAGGAGTAGAACCCAAACGCATAGTGGCCAACGCCATGCAAGTGTTAGAGCAATATCCTTTCCCAGGTAATGTGCGGCAATTAGAAAACATATGTCATTGGCTAACCGTAATGGCGCCTAGCGTCACCATTGAAGCAAAAGATTTACCCCCTGAAGTTTTGCAATATATTGCCTCTAAAGAAGCAGGCAAGCTTGCACCCGCCTTAGATTTGTCTATTGCATCACTAAGTGCTACCAAGCAAGTGGCAAGCGAAGTAACTGATGTTAATGGCCTGAATGAAAAACCATTAGAGACAAAAAATGTCGCAGCCATAATGCATGCCACAGATGGTTTGGCTCAATTAAGTTGGCATCAAAGCCTAGAGCAAGTCGCCAAAGCTGCATTAGTAAAAGGTGAAAAAGAAATCTGGGCTAATTTGCAAAAAGATTTTGAACGGGCATTAATTACCGCAGCTCTTAAACACCTAAAAGGTAGGCGAGTAGAGGCGTCGGTAGCACTAGGAATTGGTAGAAACACCATTACCCGAAAAATTACGGAGTTAGGCCTAGACAATGACAATACAAACAATGCACAGGCAGTGAATAGTGTTACCAATACAGCTCCTGCACCGCATTATCATTGGCCGCATATACCTGGTGCTCAAGTCGATTGAAATTGAGATTAATTTTGGGTGCTTAGATCGAGTAAGTGAACGCTGCAATCAATTAAGTTATGCAGTATTTTTGATTTTGTAAATAATTCTTTGTAAACACTAAAAGTTTTGAAAGAACATGTTTTTTATCAATTGATCGAAAACTCTTTAGCAAACCTACACCAGCATTATGAATGGTATTTTGAATTAGTTGGTAGATGGATGAGGGCTTTTTAATTTGAATGAAGGGTGATTAAGTGGAGTTACTTACTTGCGTGATGGCACCAGTTTTGTTGTTCATCGCTTGGTTCACAATGAGCAAGCCAATAAACATACAGAGCCATGCACTTTTGCATGATCAACTCATACTTAAATTTTACATTTTAGGGAGTCTGGTTGCATTGTTTTTGTTTCTCGTTTCGACTTTCATAGGGCAAAACTATTTAAAATGAACCATATTCCTCCTGTTAATAAACGCGAGATACTAAAAATCTTGCTCAGTTGCATGTTGCCTATATCGAATGCACAAAGCCAAGATTCCCATTCAGGCAAGGTCAAGCGCATCGCTGTTATCGGTGCTGGCATTGCGGGCTTGGCTGCTGCTAATCATCTGCAAAAGTTGGGGCATAACGTGACAGTTTTAGAAGGACGCGAGCGTATTGGTGGCCGTATTTGGACAAGTAAGCAATGGCCAAATATGCCACTAGATTTAGGCGCGACATGGATTCACGGTGTACAGGGCAACCCATTAACTGCACTGGCTGATCGGATTAACGCTAAACGTTTTGCTACCGGTTATGAGAGTGCAATCACTTATGGCGTGCAGGGCCAAGTGCTTACCAAGGTGCAAACCAAAGAGTTGGATCAAGTCATACAACTCATTAATAAGCGCCTAGAAGCGGTGCAAGACGATGATGAGCTAGAGTCTGATATTTCTGTACGTCGCGCCATTATGCCTTTGCTGCGCGGTTTAGATGCCGATTCAGACGTGGCACGGCTAATATATTTTATTCTTAATAGCAATTTAGAGCATGAATATGGCGGAAGCATAGACCAACTTAGCGCTCAGTATTTTGATGAGTCCAAAGAATTTTCTGGTGGCGACAAACTGTTTGCTCAAGGCTTTCAAGTGATTACCCAACATTTGGCCGAGGGTTTGAACATTCAGCTAGGTCAGATCGTCAAAGCGATTGATTACAGTGCCAATCAAGTGGTCATTACCACATCCCAAGGTGTGGTGTTTGCCGATCAAGTCATCGTGACCTTGCCTCTGGGTGTGCTAAAAAGCGGTCAAATAAGATTTAAACCCGCTTTGCCAGATAACAAGCAAAAAAGCATTGAAAAAATGCAAATGGGTGTGCTTAACAAGTGTTTTTTACGCTTTGATAAAGCCTTTTGGCCTACCGACGTTGATTGGCTAGAAGTCATACCAACGCAACATGGCCATTGGGCAGAATGGATAAGCTTTATGCGAGCCACAAAATGGCCCGTACTTCTTGGCTTTAATGCTGCAGATCGTGGGCGCGAGATCGAAGGAATGAGCGACGCGGACATTGTGCAAGATGCGATGCAAACGCTGCAACGTATTTATGGCAATAATATCCCCCAACCCATTGATTTCCAAATCACCCGGTGGGCTCAAGACCCGTTTAGTTTAGGCTCCTACTCCTTTAACCAAGTGGGTTACAAGCCTAATCAGCGAGATATACTCGCTGCACCTGTAAAAGGCAAAGTCTTTTTTGCTGGCGAGGCCACTCATAAAGATCATTTCGGAACAGCGCATGGTGCTTATATGAGTGGTTTACGAGCAGCTCGGGAAATAACGGACTGATAGGTATCACCCTTCCCCTGCCGAGGTAGAGCATGAATTTGTTCTCTGCTTTGGCAAGGAGAAAAAATACCAAGTCTAGCGTTCTGCTTTTACTTATTTTTAATACGGAATTAAAAACCACATCTTTCAACCTACTCCTACTTGTCGCAAAATTACATAATTCAGTCGTGCGGTCAGTCAAGCTTTTAGGTGTTTTTATTTACCATTTGAAGC
>JALQUL010000444.1 GCA_023260735.1 Limnohabitans sp.
AAACGTATTACCAATGATGATCTACGTCAAAAGTTTGTAGATGCCACTGTGCCTCAAGCCGAAATTTTAGGTATTACTTTACCTGATCCCGATTTGAAATGGAATGAAGCACGTGGTCATTATGATTTTGGTGCACTCGACTGGGATGAGTTTTGGTCAGTGGTCAATGGACATGGTCAATGTAATGTAGACCGTTTAGAAGCCCGTGTAAAAGCCTGGGAAGACGGTGCTTGGGTGCGTGAAGCAGCCATGGCGCACAGTGCTAAACAACAGCAAGCACAAGCCAAAATCGCATAAATGAAATTATTTTTATAGAAGTCTCTGACAGCTACTCACCATAGCAAGTTAAGTACGAAGACTTCTTAGTCAAGAATTAAATTGGAAGGAAAAATAGCATGACTCAATCGACTGAATGGCCATTATGGGAAGTTTTTATCCGTAGCAAAAGTGGTCTTGACCATAAACATTGTGGCAGTTTACATGCTGCCGATGCACGTTTAGCTTTGCAAATGGCACGTGATGTTTACACACGTCGTCAAGAGGGTGTGAGTATTTGGGTCGTCAAAGCAAGCGATATCGTGGCCTCCGATCCTGATGCAAAAGCAGAATTATTCGATCCTGCAGAAGACAAAATCTATCGTCATCCAACTTTTTATAAGTTGCCAGATGCTGTTAACCACATGTAATTGAGCCTGATTAAAATGGAAAATTCATTATTTGAAAAAGTCATTCATCTGGCTGATAACACGCTTATTTTGGGACAACGCACCAGTGAGTGGTGTGGTAAGGCCCCCATTATTGAAGAAGACTTGGCTTTATCTAATATTGCACTCGATTTGATTGGTCAAACTCGTATGTTGATGCAATATGCGGGCACACTTGATGCACAAAAACGCGATGAAGACCAATTAGCATTTTTACGTACTGAGGGTCAGTATCGTAATTTCACTTTATGCGAATTGCCCAATCGTGATTTTGCACACACTATTATTCGTTTGTTTATTTTTAGTGCTTGGCAAAGTTTAGTATGGCAACAATTGGCCAACAGCAATGACGAACAATTAAAAGCGATTGCCTTAAAAAGCGCCAAAGAAACACGTTACCACCTCAACCATTGTGGTGAATGGGTCATTCGTTTAGGTGACGGCACTGATGTTTCACATGACAAAGCACAAAAAGCTTTAGACTATATTTGGCCTTATACCCAAGCCTTGTTTGATAACACCGAACATGCTGCTTTGTATCCACAGTGGTTAGCGATTGTTCAAGACGTATTCGCGACTGCTACTTTAATATTACCTAAAGCTGTGCCATTTAAGAGTTTCGGACATTTAGGTCGTCACTCTGAACATATGGGGCATTTGTTAGCAGAAATGCAATATATGCAACGCACTTATCCTGGTCAAGTTTGGTAACTCCAAGTAGCAAGGTTGTAAACAAATGATGACCCTAGAACAAGCTTGGCAAGCCGTGCATCTCGTACCAGATCCCGAAATTCCAGTCATTAGTGTGACTGATTTAGGGATTGTGAGAGAGATACAAATCAAAGGTGAGGTAGTGCATATTGCATTAACGCCCACCTATAGCGGCTGCCCTGCTACCCAAGAAATTCAGCGTGATGTTGAAAAAGCTTTGTTAGCAGCAGGAGCAGGTTCGGTTGAAATGGAGTTGCGTTTATCACCTGCTTGGACCACTGACTGGATTAAGCCAGAGGCCAAAGAAAAACTTAAACGTTACGGAATGGCAACCCCGTCTAAATGCGCCAGCTCTGCCGCAGAACAAGTCATACGATTTATACCCACTCTTAAAGAGAAACTCAATTGTCCGCTATGTAATAGCCCGCAAACTGAACGTATTTCTGAGTTTGGCTCTACTGCCTGTAAAGCCTTGTATAGGTGTTTGTCTTGCCGCGAACCGTTTGAATTTTTTAAGCCTATTTAATGCTGATCAACTTGAAGTTGCCAAGCCTTTTGTGATTTATTTTTAAAAAGATTTTTTCCTATGACACCACAATTTCACTCTTTAAGCGTGGCGCAGGTTTTACAAGAAACCCCGGACGCAATTAGTATTTTGTTTGATGTGCCTCATCAATTAGCACCCGATTACAGCTTTCAGCAAGGTCAGCATTTGACTTTGAAAGCCACTGTTGCGGGTCAAGAATTACGTCGCTCTTATTCAATTTGTTCTGGCGTGCAAGAAGGCCACTTAAAAGTAGCGGTTAAAAAAGTAAATGGTGGAGTGTTTTCTAATTGGTTGCATAATCAATTAAAAGCCGGACAAACACTTGAAGTCATGACACCAGAGGGTCATTTCTTTACGCCTTTAAATGCCGAGCAACAAAAGCATTATGTAGCCTTTGTAGCAGGTAGTGGTATTACCCCGATTTTATCTATCATTAAAACCACTTTAGCCACAGAGCCAAAAAGTCAGTTTACATTGGTGTATGGTAATCGTCGTCAAAGTGTGGCTTTGTTTCAAGAAGAATTAGAAGACTTAAAAAATACCTACCTTACACGCCTGCGTTTAATTAATATTTTTTCACGTGAAGCGCAAGAAGCCGAGTTGTTAAACGGTCGTCTTGACGGGGCTAAGGTGAAACAGTTTTTACAAACTTTAATTCCTGCTGCCAGCATTAACGAAGCTTTTATTTGTGGCCCTAACTCCATGATTGATGAAGTAGAGGCTACTTTACAAGAGGCGGGTGTTAATAAAGCTAATATTCATACTGAACGTTTTGGTGTGGTACAAGAGGATCGTCCTGCAACTGCCCATGCAGAAGATGCTCCTGAAGCCACCATTACGGTAATTGCAGATGGCAACACCCGCCAAGTTGATTATCACAAAGGTGCAGAATCTATTTTAGATGTGGCATTGGCTAGCGGTATGAACCTTCCTTACTCATGTAAAGGTGGGGTTTGTAACACTTGCAGATGTAAAGTGTTAGAGGGTAAAGTTCGAATGGATCGTAACTTTGCACTAGAACAACACGACGTTGACCAAGGCTTTGTGTTATCTTGCCAAGCTCATCCACTGACTGAAAAAGTCGTGATTAGTTTTGACAATCGTTAATACATGAACTTACCCAAAACACCAAAATTTCAAGCGCAGCGTAGCATTATCTTAAATGCTGCGGCGCAGCTGTTTGCTGAGCATGGTTTTCACTATGCGTCTATGCTCAATTTAGCGAAAGCTAGTGGTTTATCTAAACCACTTATCTATCACTATTACAAAGACAAAGAAGAGATTTTATTTGATATTGTCGATAGCTATATGTCGATGAAGCAGCTGTTGTACATCCGATGGCCGTGCTGTTGGGCGCAATGACTGCCTTTGCCGACGCGGAAGGAAATGTTTCAGGCCAGGATTTCATAACAGCTTTGGTCCTTGGAGTTGATGTAGCGGCAGGTTTAGGCGTTGGATCAAAGTCTCCACTTAAATTTTTCAGGCCAGCAACGGCCGGTGGATTTGGTGCCGCAGCGGCACTCGCACGATTGAAGGGCCTAGATACCGACGGAATAGTCCGCTCCATGAGCGTGGCCTACGGTCAAATGGGCGGAACAATGCAAGCACATACCGAAGGCAAGGCGCTCCTACCCATGCAGGTCGGTTTCAATGCTCGGAATGCTCTCCTCGCAGCGGATCTTGCTGCCTTAAGAGTAGATGCACCAGTTAATATTCTGGACGGTCCATATGGCTACTATGCAAACTTTGAAGGTGAATATGATCTCTCCAAGGTAAAACAATCACTCGGGAAGAATTGGCGAATTACGGAAGTTGCACACAAACCTTTTCCGTCAGGCAGAGCAACACATGGCATTGTAGATGCCGCACTTCAACTGCAAGAAATGCAAAACATAAACCATACTGATGTTGCTGCTGTTCACTGCAAGGTTCCAAGCCTG
>JALQUL010000446.1 GCA_023260735.1 Limnohabitans sp.
GTTTGCAACCTGTGTCGCTCATTATCTGTGTTAGATGAACTTTGAATAATAGCATCTTTTTGTGTAATAGTATTTTTAAGAGAATCAATTTCATCCCTTAAAATGTTAGCATCTAAATTCTCTGAAGAAAGGTCGGCAAGTTTGTTAGGAACATCTTTCCATTCATCTGCGTCGGGCAAAGCATCTTTACGCTTAGTGATGCTTTTCCAAGTTGGTAAGCGACTCAATTCTGCATTAAGAGCAATATAAGAGACTTGGTCTGCTGGCACGTCTTCTTCAGCATAGATGGCGTTGGCTGGGCACTCTGGAATACAAACTGCACAATCAATACATTCATCTGGGTCAATTACCAACATATTGGGGCCTTCGCGGAAGCAATCTACGGGGCATACGTCAACACAGTCGGTATATTTGCATCGGATACAAGATTCAGAAACGATATGGGTCATGATAGGTCTATTACGTTAAATAACGAAAATTAGGTGAACTACAAAAGGGGTAAAAAATGCAGGCCTGATAAGAAACACGGTGCTTTCAATAAACGGTACCAGTGCCAGCACTTTTTGAAAAATCATCAAGTTAAAATTTAACCAATAGAAGATTTTAATGTGTTTTTTGCAATGCATTAAGGTTTTTACCCAGAGAACCTAAAATTTATAGGTTTTCTGGGTAGTTTAAACAGAATAACCTCTAACAAATGAATTGTTTTGGGCTTATTTCACTAAAATTGCCCCAGAAGTTTTGTTGCTCGCGGTATCGACCAAAATCATCGCACCTAATTGACGGGCTTGGGTAAAAGGTAACACTGGCAATGCATCTAAAAAGCGAATTTCTATATCGCCAATTGCATTGGCTGGCAATGAAGTTGCCTCAAGCGGTTGCAAAGTTTGAATATCAAGTTGATCAAGAATACGTTGTACTTTAGCCTTAACCCAACGGTTGCCATGCAAAGCCCAATAAGTGCGGCCTGGAACCAAGGCTTCATCGTCTAACCAAGCTACGGTAGCCGTTACTTGATTGCTAGTGGTGTAAGCGCCTTTAGCAAGTAACCAATCACCCCTAGAAACATCTACTTCACGATCTAAAATAATACCAGCGCTGGGTCCTGCTGCCACTGACTTTGACTCACGCACATGGCTTAAAACTTGTGCCACCACAGCAGATTGACCACTTGGCAAAATAGTAATTTCTTGGCCAACAGAAAATGTGCCACCCGCTACACGGCCCCAAAATACGCGGCGACCTTTTTGTGTATCGGCAGAGGAAGAAAATTTTTCTACCCATTGCACAGGGAATGCTGGGGCAAGCTGCACATCTGCAGGAGTGCAGGAAAGTGCTTCTAGAGTTTCAAGCAATGATTTTTCGTGAGTGTTGTTACCATAGCCACACCAGCCGGCATCTAGGCTCACTACATTGTTACCGTTTAAAGCCGAAATAGGAATAATGGCATGCAATGAAATATTTTGCTGCTCGGCAAATTTTTTCATAGCGTTGGAAATATTGGTAAAGGCCAATTGCGCATGCGCCGCATCAATTGCATCAAGTTTATTAACCGCCACAATAATGGCTGGCACTCGTAATAACTTTAATAATAGGCTATGACGAATAGTTTGTGGCAACAAAGTTAAATTGGCATCTTGCCATTTGAGTTTAGTGGCATCCACCAACACTACCGCTGCATCGGCGCTACTAGCGGCCGTCACCATATTGCGAGTGTATTGTTCGTGGCCTGGTGCATCACCAATAATAAATTTACGATTGGGAGTAGCAAAATAGCGATAGGCTACATCAATCGTAATACCTTGTTCACGCTCGGCGCTTAAGCCATCAGTGAGTAAGGCTAAATCGGTGGCGCCACTACGTTGTACACCAGCTAATTGGTCTTGTAAAACAGAACGGCTATCGACTAATAAACGGCCAATTAAAGTGCTTTTACCATCATCAACACTGCCACAAGTAATAAAACGCAGAGCTTGAGCAGTATCTTCTGTTAAGGTGATAGGGGTTGGTTGGGTAGTTTGATTCACGATATATAGGAGCTAAATGATGGAGAAGTAGCCAGATTTTTACGTCAAATAATGTCGTTAAAAAATTGGCCCGATACAATTTTTAAAAATTAGAAGTAACCTTCTTTTTTACGTTTTTCCATAGAAGCATCGGATGTTTTATCATCCATGCGAGTAGCACCGCGTTCGCTTAAATCGGCATTGAGTGTTTCAAGCACCACATCCTGGGCATTAGCAGCTGTACTAGCAACTGGGCAAGTGCAGGTAATATCGCCGACTGTACGAAAGCGAACTGTTTCTAAGCTTGATTGTTCACCATCACGTAAGGGCGTTAGGTCAGTCACTGGAACTAACAAACCTTTGCGTTCAATTACTTCACGTTGATGTGCGTAATAAAGGCTTGGCAAGTCAATGTTTTCACGGGCAATGTATTGCCAAACATCTAATTCGGTCCAGTTAGAAATTGGAAACACTCTAAAGTGTTCGCCCATTTGAATGCGGGTGTTAAATAAATTCCATAATTCTGGGCGTTGTGATTTAGGTTGCCATTGTCCAAAACTATCACGGTGTGAAAAAATACGTTCTTTGGCACGGGCTTTTTCTTCATCGCGGCGAGCACCACCCACCAAGGCATCAAAGCGAAACTCTTCAATAGCTTCTAGTAAGGTGACCGATTGATGAGCATTACGTGATTCACCTGGATGAGAGGCCGAC
>JALQUL010000481.1 GCA_023260735.1 Limnohabitans sp.
TGCTTGGTTTAAAGGCAACAAAGGTTTGCGCGTGTTGCCTACTGGCAAGCCAGAGAGTTCACAACCGTACTTAACATACTGGCAGAATTTGCCACCTTGTTCTAATACACTTAGTAACGGTAAAAATTTTGCAGCAAGCGCACGAGCAGCTACTAGGTCTCGATTGACCACACATTTTTCGTACATCGCTACATGTTGGGTGCCGCAAAAATTAGAGGCTCCGCCTACCCAGCAACGAGCGCCCCAGCTAAAGAACTCAAGGATTTGATCATCCATACCGCAACCAGTTTGTAATTGATCAGCGTATTCATTAATTAGGCGGTGCATGCGTTCAACTGAACCAGTACTTTCTTTAATGGCTTGAAAATTTGGACGCTGCTTGAGAGCATCAATAAACTCAAAGCTCATATCAGTACCAGTGCGAGCTGGAAAGTTGTAAAGCATGGCCGGTAGGTTGATCGCGTCATCTATGGCGAGGGTATGAGCTAATAACTCTTCTTGTGTAGGTTGGCAGTAATAAGGTGCTGCTACCAAAATGGTTTCATAGCCCACATCTTTGGCAAATAGACCAAGATCTAAACTTTCGTCAGTCGTTGTTGCATTGATACCTGCCATCAAGGTAATTCGACCTTTGGCTAGATTAGCGACATGCTTGAGAAGTGTTTTGCGCTCTTGATTAGAGAGTGCGTAATATTCGCCAGTAGTGCCACCTACGATAATTCCGCTAATTTTTTGTTCGATTAATCGATCGACTAAAGGCGCCACAGCGTCAAGATCAAGTTGACCGTTGGCTGTAAAAGGGGTCACGATGGGTGTCCAAATTCCGTCGAAGTTCATGTTATTTCCTTAAACTTTTGCTAGTCCGTGTGGGCTAACTTGAATCGAAGTCTAAGTCAATAGTGCATGTATCTCAAACGACAAATACTGGCAGTAATTGATAACGCTAGGTTATAGTAAATAAGAGATAATAGTACTTTTGAGGGGTTAGTGCCTGCACTCTACTCAATTGTTTTCAACTGAGTAGAGTGAGGCTACTATTGCCAATTGGAGTTACTTACTTGGAGGCCTTCAAAGCCTCTTCCCAATGGCGTTTGGGAATATGACCTTTTAGACGCTCAATCACAAGGTCTTGCATTTCAGGGCTAATACTGTGATCTAGAAAAGGCAGTATGTCGGCGGTAATATCAGAGCCCTGTTTGACCAAATGTTCAGCCGCCGTGACACAGTAACCGTAATGAATGACCGAGTCTTCTTTGCCGTGTAAAAAATGCACCGTAACGTTAGTAGAAATAGCCATTGGTAATTGTGCAAATCGGCCCGACAAAGCCATAATTCTGCCCGCTAAAAACTTCTCTTGTTGGGTTGATTCTAAGGCCATAATCGCCCCTTGAGAAAATCCAATAATGGCGGTTGCAGCCGCTTCTACGCCAGTCATTTTTTGCCAATGCTCTATGCTAGCAATAAATGAGGGCATGGCTTGTGCCACACGCTCAGGACGGTTTTCTTCGGTGACGCCCCGCACTCCAAACCATTGATAGCCTGCGCCCACTTCCGATAAATCAGAGGCTTGCACACTCACAATAAAAGCATTGGGAAACTCTTGTGCTAAACGCTGACCCACAGGGGTCATATCGGCAGGAGAAGCTCCAAAACCATGATAAAGCAACATTAACTGTTGGGCAGGGCCTTGCGGTTGCTGAATAATAATAGAAGATGACATGACGTGAAATAAGAAAAATAAAGTCAATTGTCCGCTAAAAACAGGAGTATGCGCAATAACCCTTAAGCACAATCAATTGATTAAATTAGGTATGCTTATAAGACTTGAGGTTTATTATTTTGGTACGACCTTCTACACTATCACTTACAAGTCATCACTATGTCATTTCATCTCAAACCCTATAGGGCTTTGGTTATAGGAGCAAGTGGCACCATTGGTGAACAATGGGTAAAGCAATTGAAAAACCAAGTCAATTGCCAACATGTTGCTGTGCTGAGCCGTCAAACACATCCTTATTTTGATTTAAGCAATGAATCCAGTATAGAAAAAGCAGTACAAGATATTGGACAAGAAGGCCCTTTTGATTGCATTATTGATGCAACTGGAGCTTTGGTATTAGAACTGGCAGTTTCTGATCAAAATGATACTTTGGTCACATTAAAAGGGCCAGAAAAAAACTTGGCTGCGCTTAACAGTACACAGTTAATGATGGCCTTTATGGTCAATACCATTGGCCCTGCTTTGTTACTAAAAAATTTAGCCTCTAGCTTAGCCAAAGGCCCTTGTGTGTATGCTAAATTATCTGCCAGAGTGGGCAGTATTGAAGACAATCAAAAAGGGGGTTGGTATGGTTATCGTGCTTCCAAAGCGGCCTTTAATATGATGCTACAAACGGCAGCCATAGAACTACAAAGAAAAAACCCAGAGACCAAAGTAGTGGCCTTACAACCAGGCACCGTAGTGTCCTCATTATCAAAAGATTTTATTCATAGTCGTACGCCCTGTGTTTCGGTCGAAGATTCAGTCGCTGGGATGTGGTTAGCCTTGGTGCATAGCGAAGTCAAAAAAGGCGCCCAGTTCTTAGATTACAAGGGGCAAAGTATTCCTTGGTAAGTTACCTTTTTCAAAAACAATTCTAAAAATAATTCAAATATCAATATGAACACCTCTATTCAAACACCCAATACATTTTCACCAGTACATCAACAACTAGGTTTTGTACTCAAAACCACCTCACTCATGCCTTTAGCCGCAGGGCCTAGTTCTTACCGACAGTTATCAAGTGCCGATCAATCAAGAGTAATTGAAATGGCATGGGAAGACCGAACGCCATTTGAAGCCATTGCATTTCAATTTGGCTTAAGCGAAGCTAAAGTGATTGAACTCATGCGTAGCCAATTAAAAGCATCGTCTTTTAGAATGTGGCGTAAAAGAGTAACCGGTCGTACTACCAAACATTTAAAAATAAGGCCTACTGGAATGGCACAAGACGCTAGGCACACGGCACAACTCAATGTGGCTAGACAAAAATAAATCATCATGAATACCCCTTATCAAGATGCCAAAATATCCACTACTGCCACAAAACCAGAAGCAGCAGAAGCAGCAGAAGAAGTAGTAAAAGAAGTTTGTTCACTTAATCCACAGGTTTTTTATGATGGTTCCTGTCCTTTATGTCGCAGGGAAATTGCGTTTTATCAACACCAAGAAGCGGCTCGACAAGCCGATTCAACCCATCCAAAAATGGATTGGATTGATATTTCAAAACCTTCACAAAACTTACCTAGCGCTTATAGCCAAGCGCAGTTAATGGCTAGGTTTCATGTGCAAGATCCTCAGGGCCAAGTGCGTAGTGGGGCGGCGGCTTTTATGTATTTATGGTCGTTATTGCCTGGCTGGCGCTACCTCAGTTATATGGCCAAAATTCCAGGGGTGTTAATACTGGCAGAGCTGGCCTATCGTTTCTTTTTAAGGTTCAGACCCACACTTCAAGCGTGGATGAAATCAAAAGAAACCCCCACTAGTTAGGTCTTATTCGGCTGGAATATAGAGTAAATTTTTACCACTGACCGCCCCTGACATTTGAATGCCTATTGAGTGGACTGCACCTTGGGCATCCTGAAAAAACAAAATATAGTCTTGTCCACCAGAGTTGGATCTGGCCTCTGGTACGACACTAACCAGTCGCCAATTTTTGGGCACTTTAAAGCTATCTGTTTTAAACGATTTTTTCAGCAAGGTGTTGCCTTGCGCATCGGCTTGATTCACCAACTTAGCCGGCTCGGCAATATAACTATCGGCTGCAGTTAAACCCTTCACGGTGCTTTGAGCCAGGGTAGCATTGCTGAGTAAAACAGTTAAAATCCCATAAGTATATAAATAGATTTTCATGTGTGTTTAAAAATGGAGTGTGGCAGCCGCAGGAGTCGGTGTTTGTAGATGTTAAACGATAGACCGATAACAAGCAAAAAAAAAGCACTTGTGATAACAAGTGCTTTTTAAAATATGGTGGCGCTTCACGGATTCGAACCGCGGACCTGTGGATTATGATTCCATCGCTCTAACCGACTGAGCTAAAGCGCCAAAGACCGTTATTATAGGTCATAAAATTAGCTTTTTTGTTGTTTTCCAAAAAATAAATCTTTACAACTTTATGACCCCTAAAAAGCAAATAATAATGCGCCCAGGTTTTAATTCAAGGGTTTATGAGCTAACTTAAGCTTTAAGGACGTAATTGTAATAAGCTATGAAATCAAAATCTGGCATCAAACAAGTTCATGAAGTACAGCCGCATAAATTAGAATAGCGATATTCATTTTCTCAATAAAAATGGTGCAGTGCTGTACTTTATAAGATAAGCCATTCACCTACTTCAATTTTTTTGCTTAAAAATTAAGCACAATATGATTTCTGATTCACAAGAAGGTATAAAAAAGCATGAGCAGTTTGCAAAATCGCTTAGCCCGCGCTTTTTTTAATTTACCCCGGCGGCACAAACAGGCCATTATGGTGGTGGCTGATCTATTTTTATTGCCACTTGCTATTTGGGCCGGTTATGCCATTCGTTTGGGCGACTGGCAGCCTCATATGGAGTATGGCAAGTGGCTACTATTACTCGCTCCTGTAGTGAGCATTCCCATTTTTATAGTGCTTGGCCTGTACCGAGCGGTTATTCGTTATATTGGCAGTAAAGCCTTATTAACTGTGGCGCATGGTGCTTTATTATCGACTTTGGCTTTGGTGTTAAGCGTAGCCCTTTTGCATTTGCCAGGCATACCTCGCTCCCTTATTTTTTTGTATTTTGGCTTAACCTTTTTATTGGTGGGCGGTAGTCGTTATTGGGTGAGATATTATTATTATTATGTTTTTAAGCGAACTTACGACACCCAAGCAGTGGCTATTTATGGAGCAGGGCAATCAGGGGCTCAATTGGCCAGTGCTTTGTTGCGTAGCCATGATTACAGCCCACAGTTTTTTATTGATGACAAACCTTCGCTTAACAAGGCCATGATTCAGGGGCTAAAGGTTTACAGCCCGTCCGAATTAGATACCCTGGTCGCTGAACACGACATTACACAAATCTTTTTAGCTATTCCAAGTGCCGACCGCGCCAGTCGTAAAGCTATCTTAGCCAATCTTGAACATTTACCAGTTCATGTACGGTCTATTCCATCAGCCGCAGATCTTGCCGCTGGTAAGCGTAATGTCGATGAGTTATTAGAAATTGATGTGGATGACTTATTAGGTCGTTCTGCGGTAGAGCCCGATCAGGCCATGATAGCGCAGTGTATACAAAATAAAAAAATTATTGTGACGGGTGCCGGTGGGTCAATCGGTTCAGAATTATGTAGACAAATTCTGCGTCAAAATCCTAGTGTTTTGGTGTTGTTCGAATCTTCAGAACATGCGCTTTATCAAATCGAACGTGAACTACAAGAAATTCGCAAAACGCAGACAATTCAAACTATTATTGCACCTGTTTTAGGCTCGGTACAAAACCAAAATCGAGTAGAAGAAATATTAAGGCAATATCAAATTGATATTTTGTATCATGCTGCAGCTTATAAACATGTGCCTTTGGTAGAGCACAACCCCATAGAGGGTTTGCGTAACAATAGTTTTGGTACTCGTGCGACAGCTAATGCCGCACTCAATGTGGGTATAGAGCGTTTTGTATTAATTTCGACCGACAAAGCAGTAAGGCCGACCAACGTAATGGGGGCTAGTAAACGACTTGCCGAAATGGTTTTGCAAGCCTTAGCATCACAATCAAGCACCACTATTTTTACTATGGTGAGATTTGGTAATGTATTGGGTTCATCGGGTTCGGTTGTGCCATTGTTTAGGCAACAAATTCAAGCGGGTGGCCCTATAACCGTTACCCATCCCGATGTCATTCGTTATTTTATGTCTATTCCAGAGGCCGCCCAATTGGTTTTACAAGCGGGTGCCATGGCCACAGGCGGAGAAGTATTTTTACTTGATATGGGCGAGCCAGTGCGTATAGTTGATTTAGCCGAACGTATGATTAAGCTAAGCGGTGAAAAAGTAAAAACTGATGGTAAAGATTTTGGACCTGGTATTGAAATTCAGTTCAGTGGATTGCGCCCCGGTGAAAAACTTTACGAAGAGTTATTAATATCGGCTGCACACCAAGCAACTGCTCATCCACAAATATTAGCGGCCGAAGAAAACTTTTTAAATCCAGACCAATTAAATGATTTATTTGCCGATTTAGATCTGGCCTGTAGCAAGCTAGATATGGTCCAAATTCGTAGCTTGTTAATGCAAACTGTAGAAGGCTCGGTATTATCAGAGCTGCCTGCACCACTTTAATTGACACTCCAACCAGTAATTGATTTTTATTTATGTCCCTTATTAAAATTTATCGCCCAGATATAGACGGCTTAAGAGCTATAGCAGTTTCAATTGTGGTGGTGTTTCACGCTTTTCCTGCTCTTATACCTGCTGGGTTTATTGGTGTTGATATTTTTTTTGTGATTTCAGGATTTTTAATTACCGGCATTTTATTAGATGAGTTAACTGACGGCGTGACGTTAAAAGCCATGTTAGGGCAGTTTTATGTGCGCCGTATTAAAAGGATTTTTCCGACTTTATTAGTGGTGTTGTTGGCTACACTGCTAGCGGCTTGGTTTATTTTATTACCCGATGATTATAAAAAATTAGGCCAACAAACCATGGCGGGACTTGGTTTTGTTTCTAATTTTTTATTTTGGCAACAAGCGGGCTATTTTGATGGCGCCTCCGATACCAAACCATTACTTCACTTATGGTCATTAGCTATAGAGGAGCAATTTTATATATTTTTCCCGCTTATTTTGCTGTTTTTTTATCGCAGAAAACTCAATTTAGCCAAAGCTTTGTGGTGGCTTTTTGTGGTGTCGGTGCTGATTAATTTATATTATGCAAGGCATAACTTAACCGCTGATTTTTATTCACCGTTAAGCCGTGCTTGGGAGTTATTAGCAGGTTCATTAATAGCGGTATATGCAAGAAGACCTGGTTCCATAGCCGCTCATGATGGTAATCAAAAAATAAAAAATTGGGTTTCGGTAGGGGCAATTATTTTTCTAATAATAGCCTTGTATTTAATTGATAAAAATAGAAAATTTCCAGGTTCATGGGCTTTGTTGCCAGTGGCGGTAGGGGTCGGATTTATTTTGGCGGGGCCTCAAAGCTGGCTCAATAAACATATCTTGGCAAGCAAACCCTTTGTCTGGGTGGGTTTAATTAGTTACCCACTGTATTTATGGCATTGGCCTTTATTGGTGTTGGGCCATCATTATTATGGCATCGCTTTTGATTGGAAAATTAAACTCATTTGTATAGTATTGGCAGTGGTTTTATCTGCTTTGTGTTATTACTTTTTAGAAAAACCTATTCGTCTCGCAAAACAAGCAAGTGCCACTATCTTAAAAGTATTAATCGTGTTGGCCGTGGTAATTGCTTACCTTGGTTATAGTGTTTACAACAAAGAGGGGTATGCCAAAAGGTTCCCCACCATCATTAAACAAATTACTGCAGGTCAAGGACATTTGCAAGAGGGCTGGCGAGTTAATACCTGTATGTTAGAGACCGATGTACCAGCATCTAGTTTTACCCCAGAATGTATTGAAACCAGCCCAAAACCACAAGTATTTTTATGGGGTGATTCGCATAATGCTTCGTTTTATCCGGGTATGTTGGCATTACAAAAATCGGGCCAATACTCATTTGCTTTATCGCAACGAACTGCAGCAGTGTGTCCGCCATTCATTATTTCAAAAATGAGACCTAACTGTTCTGATGCCAACAATAGTACGCTAGAAGTGATTCGTCAAACCAAGCCAGAAATTGTAGTGTTATACAGTTTGTGGAATCATCATATGTATGATCTTAATCAGTTGGCACCTACTGTGCAGGCACTTAAAGCGGCAGGTGTTAAAAAGGTAGTCATGATGGGATTACCAGTGATGTGGGAGGGTAGGCAAATTGACCACGTATTGGCGCTTTGGCGTAAAGGACCACCGTTGGCTCAACCGCCGATTAGAAGTTGGTTAGGGGTGGGTAAAGATATGAAAAAGCTGGATGCTAAATATGCCAAAGTGGCTGAACAAGCGGGTATCGAATATATTTCAATGCTCCAATTATTATGTAACGAAGAGGGGTGTTTAACACGGCCAGGTATTAACAGTACAGCCCCAATATCTTATGATTACGGTCATTTAACTGTGGCAGCGGCTACTTATGTGGCGCAGCAATTAGGTCCCAAAATACTTGAATTACCAAAGCAATAAGATAGTTACTAACAAAAAACAGACAAGACTAGAGTCTTATGGCAAAAATCCAAAATAGAAATGTTCAAATTAATATTTTTGGGTTTTTGTCCACTGACTTCGTCTTACAATCGTTAAAAATAGATTGTCTTAAAAAATCTTGTTATATTTGAAAAGAAAAATATTCACCATGAATCGTAAAATTGCCGTTATTGGCCTAGGTTATGTAGGTCTTCCAGTTGCTGTAGCCTTTGGTCAAACGCACCCCGTAGTAGGTTTTGATATTAAATCGGCCCGAATTGCTGAATTAAAAGCGGGCCACGATAGTACCGAAGAAGTTTTGCCAGCTGACTTAGCAAAAGCCAATATTCAGTACACTGATCAAATCGAAGATTTAAAAAAATGCGATTTTTTTATTATTGCAGTTCCTACTCCAGTTGATAGCGGCAACAAACCCGATTTATCGCCTTTAATTGGTGCGTCCAGGTCGGTGGGTAAAGCGCTTAAAAAAGGCGATATTGTGGTTTACGAATCGACAGTGTACCCAGGAGCCACTGAAGAAGACTGTGTGCCCGTACTCGAAAAAGAATCAGGCCTCAAGTTTGGTATTGATTTCACAGTGGGTTATAGCCCCGAGCGTATTAACCCAGGTGATAAAGAGCATACTTTTACTAAAATTAAAAAAATTGTGTCTGGTTCCGATGCTGCCACTTTAGAAATTGTAGCCGACGTTTATGCATCTGTCGTGGTGGCCGGTGTACATAGAGCTAGCTCAATTAAAGTAGCCGAAGCAGCTAAAGTAATTGAAAACACCCAGCGTGATTTAAACATTGCTCTCATGAATGAGCTCGCAGTTATTTTTAAACGCATGGACATTGATACTCAAGAAGTACTCGATGCCGCAGGTAGCAAATGGAACTTTATGCCATTTAAACCAGGTTTGGTGGGTGGTCACTGTATTGGTGTGGACCCGTATTACCTTACTCATAAGGCCGAAAAATTAGGCTATATACCGCAGGTTATTTTGGCTGGTCGCCGCATCAATGACAACATGGGCCGATTTGTCGCTCGTAACACCATTAAAACCATGATTGCTAAAGGCATTGACGTGTCTCAATCAACGATTGGTATATTGGGCATTACCTTTAAAGAAAATTGCCCCGATATTCGTAACTCTAAGGTCATTGATATTATTCGTGAGTTACAAGATTATGGCGTTAATGTGGTGGTAGCTGACCCTCATGCCGATAGCGCAGACGTAGAACATGAATATAACTTGCCCTTAAGCCCTATTAATGCAGAGCATCAAGTCGATGCTTTAGTAGTGGCGGTTTCACACACCGAATACCGCAATTTAAATGCTCAGCAATTACGTGATATGGTGAAAGGGAATAACCCCGTTATTGTGGATGTGAAATGTATTCAACCCCGTGCAGCCCTAGAGGCAGTCGGTTTTCATGTTTGGCGTCTGTAATCGCTAACCAAAATATTCAAGCTATTTTTCAATTTAATACTGACTCCTCCATGTTTGCAACTCAAGCTATCACCGACCGTAAAATCCGATTTGCCCTTGTAGGATGTGGTCGCATTTCTAACAACCATATCGACTCCATTAGCCAACATTCAGAGGTGGCAGAGTTAGTTGACGTTTGTGATATCAACCCAGAGGCTTTAGCCAAAACAGTTGCAAAAACAGGCGCAAAAGGTCACAGCAGTTTATCTGCTTTATTAGCAAGTACCACTGCCGATTGCGTGATTCTAACTACGCCTAGTGGCTTGCATCCTAATCAGGCTATTGCGGTGGCCAATACGGGTCGGCATGTGTTATCAGAAAAACCCATGGCAACCAATTTTGAAGATGGTCTTGCTATGGTCAAGGCTTGTGAGCAAGCGGGAGTGCATTTATTTGTAGTCAAACAAAATCGTAAAAATGCTACTTTGCAATTGCTCAAACAAGCAGTAGAGAAAAAGCGTTTTGGTCGCATTTATATGGTCACCTTAAATGTGTTTTGGCAACGTCCACAGCAAGGGTATTACGATCAAGCAGATTGGCGTGGCACCTGGAACTTAGACGGTGGTGCACTCATGAACCAAGCCAGTCATTATGTTGATTTATTAGAGTGGTTGATTGGCCCCATTGATTCATTACATGCCTACACCGCTACTTTAGCGCGTGACATAGAAGCAGAAGACACTGCCGTCATGAGCGTAAAATGGCGTAATGGGGCTTTGGGTTCACTCAATTGCACCATGCTTACCTATCCCAAAAACCTAGAAGGCTCAATTACGATTTTGGGCGAAAAAGGCACAGTACGGGTAGGAGGTGTTGCGGTCAATGAAATCCAAGAATGGAATTTTCAAGATGCCGATCCAGCAGACGAACAAATTGCTCATGCCAACTACGAGACCACCTCGGTTTATGGTTTTGGTCATCCACTTTATTACCAAAACGTGATTGAAACCCTACAAGGCAAAGCTATACCCGATGTAGATGGCCGTGAAGGTTTAAAGTCGCTTGAGGTGTTAATAGCCGCTTATCGCTCTGCCAGAGATGGCGTACAAGTGGGCTTACCCTTGCACTTATAAAATTTCAAATTCTTATTCACTTTTTAACACTATATAGCAACACCCTATGTCAGACACTAGTGCTACTCTCGCCTATACCGTTCATCCTACCGCTATTGTTGATGAAGGCGCACAAATTGGTGCTGGTTCTAGAGTTTGGCATTGGGTGCATATTAGTGCCAAGGCCGTAATTGGTGAGAAATGTTCATTTGGTCAAAATGTTTTTATTGGTAATGATGTAGTCATTGGCAATAATGTCAAAATTCAAAACAATGTTTCGGTTTACGATGCGGTTACCCTAGAGGACGATGTTTTTTGTGGTCCTAGCATGGTGTTTACCAATGTCTATAACCCGCGCTCTGCCGTTACACGTAAAGATGAGTACTTGCGTACCTTAATCAAAAAAGGGGCCACCTTAGGGGCCAATAGTACGATTGTCTGCGGTACTACGGTAGGTGCCTATGCATTTGTAGGGGCGGGTGCTGTCATTAAAAAAGATGTCCCAGATTACGCTTTAATGGTGGGGGTGCCTGCCAAACAAATTGGCTGGATGAGTCAATTTGGTGAACGTCTAGATTTACCTTTAACCGGCAATGCCACTTGTACTTGTTTGCACACTGGTACTGTTTATGAGTTAAAAAATAATCAAGTAACGATTAAAACCAGCTAATTGGCTTTTCGTATCAATGTTCTGTAAGTGTCATATTGGGTCTATTTATTTACAATAGAAACATTTTAAAAAATTTAAATCAGGTTGTTTACATGTCTCATCCCGCTATTCCATTTATTGACCTCAAAGCACAATACGTAGCCTTAAAACCATCAGTTGATAGTCGCATTCAAAAAGTGCTAGACCATGGTCAATATATTATGGGCCCAGAGGTAAAAGAACTTGAAGCAGCACTAGAGAGTTATACCCAAGCTAAACATTGTATTACTGTCTCTAGTGGTACAGAGGCTTTATTAATCGCCTTAATGGCCCTTGGAGTTGGCCCTGGCGATGAAGTTATTACCACATCATTTACCTTTGCGGCCACTGCTGAAGTGATTGTATTGGTAGGCGCAAAACCTGTTTTTGTGGATATTGACCCAAGCACCTGCAATATTGACCCTACCCTTATCGAAGCCAAAATTACTCCCCGAACTAAAGCGATTATGCCAGTGAGTTTGTACGGACAAGCCGCCAACCTAGATGCTATTAACGAGATTGCAGCACGCCATGGTAATTTACCCGTCATTGAAGACGCCGCACAAAGTTTTGGAGCCACATCTAATGGGCGTAAAAGTTGTAATTTATCCAGTATTGGTTGCACTAGCTTTTTCCCCAGCAAACCATTAGGTTGCTACGGAGATGGCGGGGCTATTTTTACCAACGACGATGCCATTGCTCAGGCCTGCCGAGAAATTCGCGTACACGGACAAAGTAAACGTTACACCCATACCCGTGTAGGTGTGGGGGGCAGAATGGACACCTTGCAGTGTGCAGTGGTATTGGCCAAGCTAGAGCGCTTTGAGTGGGAAATTGCTCAGCGTATTGCACTGGGTCAACGTTATATTGAATTAATTCAACAAGTCAATATTCCGGTTAACCTGATTCGTGTAGAAGAGGGTAATGAGTGTGTGTGGGGGCAATTTACCATCATGCTAGATAACCGTGAAGCGGTACAGGCTAAGCTACAAGAGGCTGGCGTACCTACTGCAGTGCATTATCCTATTCCCATGAATCAACAACCCGCTTACGCCCATTTGTGTTGTCCTGATTGCACACCCTTGGCAGCTAAGGCTGGTCAAAGAGTCATGAGCTTACCGTTTAGTCCCGATATATCAGAGGCCATACAAGTGTATGTAGTGCAAGAGTTGGCTAAAGCGATAAGGTCGGTTTCCTAATGTGCGGCATTGCTGGAGTTTGGTGGTCACAAGCCCCCACTGCACTTCAGGTGCAGCAACGTATTGCTGCCTCACTGCACTGCATGCGTTACCGTGGCCCAGATGATGATGGCCGATTTATCCATCAATTCGGGAATGGCTTATTGGCCTTATTACATAAACGCCTATCGGTCATTGACTTAAGCGCAGGGGGTCATCAACCCAAGACCAGCTCGGATGGCCGTTACACCATTGTGTTTAACGGAGAAATTTACAATTACAAAGAATTACGAGCCCAACTCAAAAAACAAGGTAGAACTTTTTATTCGCAGTCCGATACAGAAGTTTTATTACAAGCGTGGATACATTGGGGCAGTGCTAGCTTAGCTTTAATAGAGGGTATGTTTTCTTTTGTAGTCTTTGATCAAGAAGAAAAAACACTCACTGCTGTGCGCGATGCCTTTGGTATTAAGCCGCTGTTTTATTCGCATCAAGACGGCAATTTTATATTTGCTTCCGAGCTACCCGCCGTACAAGCTTTAATGGCCAAACCACCTGCCCTAGATTGGCAACGTAGTTATGATTATTTGGTACATGGCGACTACGATAGTCAAGACCGTACTTTTTTAGAAGGTATTTTGCAATTACCCGCTGGCCATTTATTAGTGCTTGATCTTAAGCATAATGTAAAGCAAGGTGGTAATTTAAGTATTCGTTCTTGGTGGCAAGCTGATCTTACCGAAAAGCCTTTGTCCTTTGCCGATGCTACAGAACAACTCAGAGCTCAATTCTTAGATAATATCAAGTTGCATTTGCGTAGTGACGTGCCTTTAGGTGCTGCCTTATCGGGTGGCATAGACTCATCTGCAGTGGTGTGTGCGATGCGTTATGTGCAACCCGATGCGCCTTTGCACACCTTTAGTTTTATTGCCGAACCAGGCCCGCTTTCAGAAGAAAAATGGGTGGACCAAGTCAATCAGTATGTGCGAGCCATTCCGCATAAAGTGTATGCCACTGGCAATGAGTTAATTCGCGATATAGATGAAATGATTGCGGCTCAAGGTGAGCCCTTTGGCAGTACTAGTATTTATGCCCAGTACCGAGTCTTTCAAGCTGCAAGGCATTCTGGTATTACCGTTACTCTAGATGGTCAGGGTGCAGATGAGTTATTAGCAGGTTATATCGGTTACCCTGGTCAACGAATTGCCAGTATGCTAGAGAGCGGCGAGTGGATGTTGGCTTGGCAGTTTGCCAAAGCATGGGGCACATGGCCCAATCGTAGTACAAAACAAGCTTTTATGCATTTTTTAAGTGCGGTACTGCCAAGCTCACTCAATCAAAAAGCCAGAAGCTTTATGGGTCGTACCCCCGAGCCAGAATGGTTGCAGTTATCGGCATTAAAAGAGCGGGACGTGTTGATGCTATTGTCTTGGGATAATGGCGTAACAGGGCCCAAAGGACGACGAGTGATGGGGCAACTCGAAACTGCATTAACGACTAGAGGCTTACCAGGTTTATTGCGTCACGGAGACCGCAACTCTATGCATTTCTCGGTAGAGAGCCGTGTGCCATTTTTAACCTTGCCTATGGCTAATTTGTGTTTGTCATTGCCCGAGTCACATTTAATTAGTTATGCAGGCGAAACCAAAAGTGTTTTTAGAGCGGCAATGCGGGGTATAGTGCCAGATGAAATTCTTGACCGTAAAGACAAAATAGGTTTTGCCACTCCCGAGTTAGCTTGGCTCAGGCAAGGTGCGCTACTATTTAAAGAGTGGTTAAAAGCCGCCGATGACATTCCTCTCTTAAATGGTCCAGTATTGCGCGAGCAGTTCGATGAAATGTTAAGTGGCATAAGGCCATTTAGCTGGCAGGCATGGCGTTGGGTTAATTTTGTACGATGGTACAGTCTCACTTTTAATCCATCTAACTCTACTCAGAACATCAACACCATTGCCTCTATTAATAGCATTAACCGATTGAATTCACTTTATCCAAGCGATCAAGACAATTTTAATACATTGCTCTAAAGTTTTTTCTATTACTACTATTTTGATGAATGTCCTCATCTCGAATTAAAACTTTCCTAATCAGGCTGTTGCAACAGCCTTTTTTGCGTGCCGTGCTTACCTTGGTAAGTAGTACGGTGTCTGCACAAGTTGTAATGCTGGCCGTAACCCCTTTGCTTACCCGCTTGTATTTGCCACAAGACTTTGGTGTAGTGGCAGTATTCATGGCGATTGCTTCGGTTATTTGGACGATTTCTAGTGGTCGTTATGAATTGGCAATCACACTACCCCCTCATGCACAAGCGGCCAATCAAGTATGGGCGCTTGCACAACTTATTAATGTGGCGGTAGCTACAGTTTGCGCTATTAGCTTGCTTTTTGCAAAAGACATTGCTTACTTAGCCAATACCCCAGGTTTAGAAATGGTATGGTGGTGTTTGCCACTTTACATTTTGGCGGCTGGTTGGTATAGGGCGAATAACTATATGGCCCTGCGTGAGCATCAATACGGCCTAATTGCAAAAAGTAAAATGACTCAATCAGCAGGGAGTGCTTTAGGGCAGGTCGCCGCTTTTTGGGTAGCAGCCAGTGCACTAGGTTTAATAGTAGGACAAGTGCTTGGACAGGCAATAGGCGCTTGGCAATTAGCCAGGCTTAAAAATTTAGGCTGGCGAACTTTTGTCCATTTTTTATCATTTAAAAAGCGCTGGGTCACTTGTGCCAAGCGTTATAAGCGTTTCCCTATTTATGATGTGCCAGCTGCACTAATTGATGTACTTAGTGTTCAATTACCCAACCTATTATTAGCTTCTTTTTTTAATGCCAATATAGCGGGGTTTTATATGCTGGCAGAGCGCATGGTGGCGTTGCCTATTGCACTTGTCGGCCAGTCGGTAGGGCAGGTACTGTTTAGTTTTAGTAGGCAAGCTTTAGATCAAGGGCAAATGTTTAAAATGGCATTTAAGGCCGTAATGGTGTTAATTGCCTTAATTGCTTTACCAACTTTGCTTGTATTTTTTGCCGGAGAGCCTTTGTTTGTAGCCGTGTTTGGTCCAGAATGGCAACAAGCCGGTAGTTATGCCAAATGGCTAATGCTAGGCGTAGCAGTACAATTTGTATACGCTCCCACATCTATGCTTTTAATGGCGACTAATGGTCAAAAATTGAATTTAACTATTCATTGTGTCATGCTCACGGGTAAAGTGGCCGCTATTTATTGGGGTTATTCACAAGCGAGTGCCATTATTGCCATTCAAGGTTTTGCTTGGGTAACAGGCCTAGGATATGGATTAGCTTTAATGGCTATTTTGTGGCATGTGTACCAACACGGATTGCCACAAAAATAAATTTTAATTTTAAAAAATAATTATGAAAATTGCTCACCTTACCTCTGCACATCCACGTTTTGACACTCGTATATTTGTCAAACAATGCAAAAGTTTGGCACAAGCTGGGCATCAAGTCACATTGGTGGTTGCTGATGGACTAGGGCAAGAAAATATAGCTGGCATTGATATTTTAGATGTGGGTAAAGTTAAAGGCCGAATCAAGCGAATTGTGTTAAGCGGATGGCGTGTTGCTCATGCCGCTTTAGCCATAAAAGCCGATTTATATTTTTTACATGACCCCGAACTTTTACCCTATGGTTATTGGCTCAAGAAAAAAGGCTTTAAAGTTATTTTTGATTCGCATGAAGATGTGCCAACCCAATTACTCAGCAAGCCCTATTTAAAACCTTGGATTTTAAAAATAATCGCTGGAGTTTATGCCGGAATAGAAAAATTCATTACCAAACGCCTAGATGCTGTTTTAGCTGCCACTCCAGTCATTAGAGACAAGTTTTTGGTATTAGGTGCCAACAGCGTTGATGTCAATAATTTCCCAAAACTAGAGGAGTTTCCCGATCCTGCCCCATGGGAATATAAAACTCCTTTGGTTTGTTATGTAGGTGGTATTGCTCGAATTAGAGGTGCCATTGAAATGGTAAAGGCCTTTGAACATGTAAAAACTCCCACTCAATTTTTGTTGGCTGGAAACTTTGAAGATGAAATATTAGGCAAGGAAATGCAGTCATTAGCAGCTTGGAATAAAGTCAATTATTTAGGTTTCCAAAACCGCGTTGGCATTGCCAATACTTTGGCTAGCTCTATGGTGGGTTTGGTTACGTTGCATCCTACTCCTAATTACATAGAGGCCTTACCCGTTAAAATGTTTGAGTACATGGCGGCAGGTATTGTGGTGGTGGCCTCTGATTTTCCTTTATGGAAAAGTATTATTGAAAAAGCACAATGCGGCTTATGTGTAGATCCACTCAACCCAGCGGCTATTGCAAAAGCCATTGATGCTTTATTAAGTCAACCAGAACTGGCCTATCAAATGGGTCAAAGAGGCCGGCAAGCTGTTTTAGCTCAATATAACTGGGATGTTGAAGAAAAGAAATTATTAGCTTTAGTGCAGTTTGCAGAAGCCCAATAATTTCAATCTCTAGATTGTCTCAACTTATTACACAATGAATATATTATTGCTTAATCATTATGCTGGTTCGCTGCAGCATGGCATGGAATACAGACCCTTTTATTTGGCTCGGGAGTGGGTAAAAGCCGGCCATCAAGTGCATATTGTGGCTGCCAGTTTTGCCCACGTAAGATCAGTACAACCCACCTTGCCCCATGGTGCTGCTAGTGCGACACAAGTCATTGAGGGAGTTCATTACCACTGGTATGCCACGCCCTCTTATAGTGGCAATGGCTTGGGCCGGATTAAAAATATGTTAGTTTTTATGCGAGCAGTGAAGAAAAATGCGGCGCAGTTAGTCAAGACCATTCAACCTGATGTAGTAATTGCATCAAGTACTTATCCTATGGACATTGGGCCTGCTCAAAAAATCGCAAAATTAAGTAAAGCTCAATTAGTGTATGAGGTGCATGACTTATGGCCACTTTCGCCTAAAACATTGGGTAATATGTCGGACTGGCATCCTTTTATTATGTGGGTGCAATGGGCCGAAGACAAAGCCTACAAAGTAGCCAATAAAGTGGTATCTATGTTACCCAAGACTTTGCAGTATATGCAGTCGAGAGGCTTAGATGAAAAAAAATGGTCGCATGTGCCTAACGGTATTGATGTGTCTGAATGGCAGGGTAATAGTGTTTTAAATGCCAAGCATCAGCAAGCTATTCAAATTATTGCGCAAAAAGGTTTACCTATGGTGGGTTATGCGGGTGCTCATGGAGTCGCCAATGCAATGGATACCCTGCTTGATACTGCCGCTTTATTAAAGGGGCAGATAGAGTTTGTATTAGTGGGCAAAGGCCCAGAAAAAGAAAGATTAATGCAGCGAGTGACACAAGAAAATTTAAGTAATGTGCACTTATTAGACTCGGTGCCAAAAATAGAGATTCCTGCTTTTTTAGAATGTATGAATATTGCGTATATTGGCTGGCATCCCAATCCCTTGTACCGATTTGGTATTGCGCCCAATAAGTTAATGGACTATATGATGGCTGCCAAGCCAATTGTGCATAGTGTTGAAGCGGGTAATGATTTAGTCCAAGAGGCTAATTGTGGTGTTTCTGTGCCACCTAATCAGCCACAAGCTGCCGCCAATGCCATACTGCAGCTGGCGCAGTTAAGCCCTTCGCAACAACAACAATTAGGGCAAAACGGTCGTCATTATGTGATGCAGCATCATACCTACAAGGCATTGGCTGATCAGTTTATAAAAATTTTGCAATCTTAATCATCAAAGGTATTTAATCATGCGTCAAAAACTGTCGCTTTATTTAGATTTGATAAGATGGAACAGACCTGCTGGTTGGTTGTTATTATTGTGGCCTAGTTTGGCTGCTTTATGGTGGGCCAAGGGCGGTTTTCCTGGTTGGCATTTATTAATTGTTTTTACCCTTGGTACTATTTTAATGCGCAGTGCAGGTTGTTGTGTAAATGATGTGGCAGACAAAGATTTTGACTTGCATGTAAAACGCACAGAAAACAGGCCAGTGACCAGTGGCAAGGTGAGTAGTAAAGAGGCTTTGTTGGTGGGTGCTGTATTGGCTTTATTGGCATTTTGCTTGGTATTAACTACCAATACTGCCACACTTATTTGGTCGTTTGCTGCACTGGCTATTACTATTATTTATCCGTTTGCTAAACGTTGGTTTGCCATGCCACAAGCTTTTTTAGGAGTGGCATTTAGCATGGGTATTCCTATGGCGTTTTCAGCCAGTGTGCCAGAAAGTATGGGTTGGCAAGCAGGCTTGCAAAACTCGTTTACTAGTACCGTTGGCCTTATGTTGTTAGCCAATTTATGCTGGGTACTCGCTTACGACACCGAATATGCTATGGTGGATCGAGACGATGATTTAAAAATTGGTATGAAAACATCTGCCATTACCCTAGGCCGTTTTGATGTGCTGGCCATTTGTTTTTTTTACTTGGTATTTTGTGAGGTTTGGGCCTATGTACTGCACAGCAAAATCAATCCTGTAATTGGCTTAATTACCTTAATGCTTGTGCTAGGACAAATTGCCTGGCATTACCAATTAATAAAAAATCGCCAACGTGAAGAATGTTTTAAAGCATTTAAAGCGAACCACTGGTTAGGTTTTACTTTATTTTTGGCAGTAGTGTTTTAGGTTAGCCTAATTTGAGTGGTATTTCATCCCCATGCTAAGTGGGGTCACTTCATGCTAAGGGGGGATTGAGGGGGTCAAGCAATCCCTCTTACTTTTCTAAACTGCTGGCAACGCTAAACTTTTGAGTAACAAAGGGTCTAGTTGAAGCCTTGGAATGGCGACTAATTCTTTGAATTGTTCTAGGCTAGAGGGGCCTAATAAAACCGTGTTAACCCACGCTTGCTGGCTGACCCAGGCAATGGCTAATTGGGATACGCTAGCGCCAGTTTTATTACTGGCTTGGCTTAATTGTTGCAATAATTTTTGGGTGCTTTTTTGGGCCAAAATAGCGAGTTTGCCCTCTTTTTCTCGGCCCGATCCAATCCGGCTTTTGGGGTCAAATGCCATGTATTGGGCCGTTTGATTCGTTAAAATACCACTTGATAAGGGGCCCCACACCATAGACTCTGTATGGGTGGCTTTTAGCACATCGGGTAGTTCGTTGGCTGCAGACTGATCAATTAGATTAAATTGAACCTGATTACTAACGGGTAGTGCGCCGCCTAATTGACTTGCACATTCGTGCAACTGTTGAAATTGTGAAGCGCTGTAATTACAAACACCCCATGCCTTGATTTTGCCAACGGCTTGCAATTTTTGCATTGCTTCTACTTGCTCATGTAGTGGTACATTGGCTTCGAAAAAATGCAACTGCAATAAGTCTAGGGCATCTACTCCCAATTGTTGCAACGACAAGTCACATTGACGGGCAATATTAAAAGCACTTAAACCCTTAAAGTGGTCGGGGTCTGAGTCGGAGGCTACACCGCCCACTTTAGAGGCAATTTGCACTTTTTGTGAGCAACCCAACTCTTTAATAACCGCAGCGAGCATAGCGTGACAGGCACCACGAGCATAACTTACAGAGGTATCCATAAGGGTGATGTCATGGTCAAGTGCCACTGCTACTACTTCACGGGCTTGGGTTTTATCTAGACGCCAAGCCATCATCATGGTACCTAAGCTATAAGGCTTAAAAAAGGCCATTAATAACTACCTTTTTTAATGTAGTTATTGGTAATGAGTTCAGCATAAGGGCTGGTTTCTTTTTCTGCGACTACATCGTTGTTATTGGCATTGTATTTAGTAAAGTGCGGGTGGTCATCAATGCCATCTTGTTTAGCCGATGCGTAATAAAAGGCAGAGAACACTCGACGATAAGTATCGGGTGGGCCAGAAATAGGCACAGGCTGACCATGGTAACTAGATGAAGTGGTAGTAAACACCACCATACGGTTAAAGAGTGGTGGTACTTCTTTTACTTTTTCCTTGCCATCGGTGGTCCATAGTTCTAGATTACCACCCCATTTTTCATCCCAATCGGGTGTTAAATAAAACAAGGCATTACAACGGCGCCATGATTGCAATTTTTGATGCCAGTTAAAGTCGGCGTGTACATTTAAAAAACCACCATTCCCCGTTACCATAGCACCACCACCCATAAAGTAAGGGTCTGATAACAAAGCTGGAATACCAGTTAAGGTCTCGAGAAATAATAAAAATGAACGAGAGGTAATAGCTGCCGCAAATTGTTTAAAGCGTGGACTAAACTCGGAGGTGTCTTCAACAAAATGGCGACGCACATTTTGATTATCATGAAACTTCCAATTGGAGTTCATGGTCTCTAGGCTGGGGTATTCACTGGCAATAGCGCTTGCAATATCGGGAGGTAAAAAATTATCAAACACCATATGTGGATATGGCTCGTTATTTTTATAAGCTTCACGATTATCTACTGCTAATTTTGCATAATGCGGTGCATCAAAGCAGGAAATAATATCGCTG
>JALQUL010000002.1 GCA_023260735.1 Limnohabitans sp.
GTGCTAAACGTTTAGTTGAACTCAAAAAAGACGTGGTGATTTTATTAGACTCCATTACCCGCTTAGCTAGAGCCTACAACAATGTTGTACCCTCTTCAGGTAAGGTGTTAACGGGTGGTGTAGATGCCAATGCGTTACAACGTCCTAAACGCTTTTTAGGTGCTGCACGTAACGTAGAAGAAGGTGGTTCTCTAACAATTATTGCAACTGCATTAATCGATACCGGTAGCCGCATGGATGAGGTTATTTTTGAAGAATTTAAAGGCACTGGTAATTGCGAAATTCACCTTGATCGTCGCCTCTACGAAAAACGCGTTTTTCCTTCCATTCAACTCAATCGCAGTGGCACACGCCGTGAAGAATTGTTATTAGCCCCTGACCTATTACAAAAAACCCGTATTTTGCGTCAGTTTATGTACAACATGGATGAAATCGAAGCTATGGAAATGGTGCTTAAACAAATGAAAGCTACCAAAACCAATAGCGAATTTTTTGAAATGATGCGTAGAGGTGGTTAAACCACTCTAGTTAAGTTACGAGCTTTTAAAGCAAAAAAGACGACTTATGTAAGTCGTCTTTTTTTATGGTTTATAAGGCTTTATTGATTAATCAATAAAGCCTTTTACTTACTAGCAAATACTGGCTTTTGCCGCTGCATATTCCGCTTTTAATTGTGCCACTAAATCGGCAGTGTCTTGTATTTTAGTGATTGCACCAATTCCTTGGCCACAACCCCAAATATCTTTCCACGCTTTCGTTTTATCGCCTGCAAAATTCATGGCACTAGGGTCAGAGACTTCAAGATTATTAGGGTCAAGGCCAGCATTACGGATACTTGGGGCTAAATAATTGCCGTGCACACCGGTAAATAAATTACTGTAAACAATGTCGTCAGAGTTGCTATCGACAATGCATTGTTTGTACTCTTCAGCCGCCCGTGCTTCTGTGGTGGCAATAAATGCAGAACCCATATAAGCAAAATCGGCACCCATTGCCCTTGCCGCTAAAACAGCAGATCCAGTGGCAATGGAGCCACTTAATGCAACTGGGCCATTAAACCATTGACGCACCTCTTGAACCAAGGCAAATGGGCTTTTTGTACCTGCATGGCCACCCGCACCTGCAGCCACCAAAATTAAGCCGTCTGCGCCCTTTTCGATGGCTTTATGAGCATGTTTATTATTAATAACATCGTGCATGACTATGGCACCATAACTGTGAGCCGCAGCGTTGATTTCTTCTCGCGCACCCAAACTGGTAATGTACATAGGAACTTTATACTTCACACACATTTCCATATCTTTTTCAAGAC
>JALQUL010000030.1 GCA_023260735.1 Limnohabitans sp.
TTGGGCGCAGACCAAGCTTTATGGCAAGCACATGACGCGACTGCATTAATGCAAAAACGAAACAGCCCCTTACTCGATAGTGCCATATTAATCGACCAAGGTTTATCTGATAAATTTTTGGATAATCAGTTAAATCCAAAGTTATTTGAAAAAGCTTGCGAAAATGTGCGACAAGTATTGACGTTACGCTTTCATGAAGGTTATGATCATGGCTATTATTTCATTAGTAGTTTTATAGAGGATCACTTACGCCATCATGCTAAAAATTTATGTTAAAAATAGTTAAAAATTATTAAAACAATATTTTTAGATTAATTTTACACTTTATAGTAAATGTCCTAAGTACAAGTTTTTTTTGATTCTTATAGTTTTACTAATTGAAATAAAGATTCCTCAAATATCAACTTTTGTTACAAGTTTTTAAATAAAATTCAGTTTTGAGAATGTGACGACATTATTGTGTTCAGTAAGTATCGGCAATAGTTTGCCTATTGAATTAAATAGAAGTCACATTTTTATTATTCTCAATTTTAGTCCTAGCTTGAAAATGTGAACTTATGTATTGGCTAAACGATAACTTTGAACGTATCCACCATGAATCTCAAACAACCCAAGGTAAAAAGGCAAAAGAGTATCATGGCGATAAAAAAGCATCTCGTAGTATTGCAGCGCGTAGTGCTTGGCAAATTATTAGCCAATTAAAATCAGAACACAAAGCTATTTATAAAGCAGCCACTTACATTCAACAGTGTGCTTTATATGATGACTGGAAAGAAGTAGGCCTGTGCTTAAATCATTTTAAAAATCTTCTCACTGATCACTTAATTCATGAGAATTTGTATTTGTATTTAAAGCCGCAACTCACTCGGCAAAAAAGTTATAACATGCAAGTCATGTTAAAAACCCACGAAATCAATTTAAATCATACGACTCAAAGCTTAATCGAGTTGGTTTCAGAATTTGAATACTCTGAACAAAGTGAAGATAAAAAAGTTCGTCAATCTTTTAGAAAAGTGTTTATGGATTTAAAAGATGAAATGTCGGAGCAAATGAACAAAGAAGAAACACTTTTATTTCCAGTTTTTTTATTATCCGATGCAGATCTAATGTACAAAGTTTAAAGTACCAAACTGATTAGTAGCTAGCTGGCCATTTTTAATATTGATCAAGATTTTTTTAAAGGCTTTTTATAAATGTTGGTAGCCCAATTGTTGTGCATTTTTTTCCATTTCTAGGCATATCTCATAGTCTAGCCAGCTAGAGGGCTGAAATTGTTTAATCATTAGAGTAGCTAAAGTGTCGCGTAGCTGCTCTTGCAAATGTATGCGAGAAAGGCTATTTTTTAATGCATCAAGCACTTCTGTAGGAGTGTTAAGCGCACTAATTAACGGTAGGCCAGGGTAGGATTGTGTGGTATTAATTATTTTAAGCCCTTGCGTTAGTTGTGGCTCATAGCGACAAAATCCTTCGTAGGTAACACAATCAATGGCGGCAATGTCGGCTTGTCCTGATTGAACTGCTAGAACAGAAGCTTTGTGGCCTCCAGTGCTAATAGAATTTTCAAAAAAACGACCATTTTGACTGAATGGTGCGATTAAATGTCGTAGACTGTTATAGCCCGATTGGCTGAGTGGGTTGTTAAAAGCTACTCTTGCATCTTTAAAGTCAAGCAGGTTATTGCGCAAATTATTACTTTGACATATCACTACACTTTTACAGAAAATACCACTGCAATATGGCGCATCGTATTCGAAACTACCTAATAAATTTACCTTTTTATTGAGCTCTGTCATGAGTGGGTACCCACATGTTTGGCTCAATAAAAGCTTGGGTTGTTGCCAGTGCCCGTGTAAATCTTCCGGGTAGTTTAAAACTTCTGCAATTAAAGCATTGTAGCTACTCCCCACTTGATTTATTATGTCTTTTCTTAGCCAAGCCCAAAGCTGATTAACGGCTAAAGGAGTAACGAGGTACATTGGCAAAGAAGCGAGCATAGTGAGCAATTGATTAAAACTAGATCAAATGATTTTAACTCTTTTAATTGACGAGTTTTAAAGTCCCCAACCTGTATGCTCAGGATGATCAACTGGCTTGATGAGATGTTTCATTAAAAATAAGCTGTAGCCATTAATAAAAAAACCATGATTGGCCTTTTTCCACTGCTCAGCCTGTGCCCAATAAACTTTGGCAATAGCATACCAAGGTAGTTTGGGGTAGGCATGGTGAACTGAATGATAGTTATTGTTTAAATAGAGTAATCGCCAAAACAAACCAGCTTCATTAATCACTATGCGATCTTGTGGTAGAGTAGCGGGGCGGTGCTCGTAAAACGATCTTAACATTGCAATGCCTAAATTGAAGTAGGCAATAATTCCCACATAATACCAAGCAGGAATACCAGCATATTTTTGTAGCACAGTAAGTAAAACTGCTAATAAACTAAGGTGTACCAACCAGGTATTTGAATACTTAAAATTACCCTTGAGTAATTGTTGTGCACTGGACTTTATTAAGTGATAAATAGCCCAAGCAGGCCCTAATAACAATCGTCCTAAAGTAGTGCGCAATGCCAATCTAAATAACTGGTGCACCTTGTTTAATTGATGAAATTGATGGGGGACTAGATAATTAGATTCAGTATCAAGCTCAGGATGGGTGAGGTCTTCATCATTGTGATGTTGGATATGGTTATCGCGATAGATGACATACGGATAC
>JALQUL010000039.1 GCA_023260735.1 Limnohabitans sp.
TTCGTATGGCAGTAATGGGTATTGTGGCGGGAAACTAATATGACAAAATTATTAATTCAAAACGGTAGAGTAATTAACCCAGCGACCTCCTATGACGCAGTAGCCACAATTGCAATTGAAGACAGAAAAATTGTCGGTCTATATAACCCTGCCCAAGTTCCAGCTGGTTTTGAGTCGGCAACAATTATGGATGCAAGCGATTGTGTAGTCTTACCTGGCCTAGTGGATTTAGCGGTTCGGCTACGTGAACCTGGTCACGAACATGAGGGTATGCTGGAGTCCGAATTACAAGCTGCCGTAGTGGGCGGCGTTACTAGTGTGGTGTGTTTACCCGATACCGACCCCGTATTAGATGAGCCTGGTTTGGTCAAAATGCTTAAGTTTAGAGCGGCCAATTTAAAGCGGGCAAGAGTATTTCCTTTAGGCGCTTTAACCCGTAATTTAAAAGGCGAAAACCTTACCGAAATGGCGCAACTCACAGAGGCAGGATGTGTTGGTTTTAGTCATGCCGATGTGACCATTTTTAATACGCAAGTGTTACAACGTGCATTTCAATATGCTTCTAATTATGGTTACACCGTATGGCTTAGACCCAATGATGCCTACCTAGGCAATGGTGTGGCAGCGAGTGGTGCAATTGCCACCCGCTTAGGTTTAAGTGGTGTGCCTGCAATGGCTGAAACCATTGCGATTAATACCGTTATTGCACTCATGAAAAGCACAGGTGCAAAAGTGCATTTATGCCGTTTAAGCAGTGCCGATAGCGTAGAGTTGGTGCGTCAAGCCAAAGCAGCAGGCCTGCCTCTTAGTGCCGATGTCAGTATCAACTCTTTATTCTTAACCGATCAAGATATTGGTTATTTTGACAGCCGTGCGAGGTTAACACCGCCACTGCGTCAGCAGCGTGATCGTGATGCCTTACAACAAGGTTTAAAAGACGGCACGATTGATGCCTTGGTGTCTGATCATTACCCCTTAGAGCGAGATGCCAAAGTAGTGCCTTTTGCCAGTGCAACACCAGGTGCGAGTGGCCTAGAGTTGTTATTAAGTTTGGCTTATAAATGGGGTCAAAGTCAGCAACTTTCTTTACTGCAAACCTTTGCTTGTGTGACTAGCCAAGCCGCCAAAGTATTGGGCGACTCCGTGTTACAAGCTCCCACCACACTAGGGCAAATTACCGTGGGTCAAGAGGCTGATTTATGTATTGTAGATTTAGCTCACAATTGGGTAGTGTCTGAAAATAGTTTAAGCAGCCAAGGCAAATCTACTCCATTTTCTGGCTATGAAATTCCAGCCAAAGTCAAACATACTTTGGTAGCTGGTTTATTAAGTTATTCTTTACATCAGCCACTTTAGGATGCTTATGTGGGCCAATTTGAGGGCAGTTCTAAGG
>JALQUL010000142.1 GCA_023260735.1 Limnohabitans sp.
CTCTTCCGATCTGTTGAGTAGAGCTAATTGTCTGATTTTTTTTTGCATCGTCAACTATTAATGCTGTCTCGATTTCGAGTCGATGAATTTCGGCATTAAAATTATCAAAACTTCTAAATTGAGTATTTATTCCGGTCATTCTAGCCACGCAATGATCATGCCAAACTTGCTTTTCTTCATTACTTAAAGACGTATATTGATTTTTACAGCGGTATCTCAATAATAACTCCTCCAATCGCTCGTCATCGAAGGCCCTACTTTTAAGAGCTAACTCGGCTGGTTCAAGTGATCGGTAAAAATCCAGTTTTCTACGGTCTTCGTTAGACAAAAATCCGTTGTACAAATCTTCCTCCACATCATTTTCAGTGGTCTCAAACGGTAGCCAAATTTTCTCCCAAAAATCAGACTGAAGCATCAAATTTTGTGCTTTTTGTAAGTGATCATCATACAAAGCATGGTTGTCAAAACCATATTGAGCCGCTGTTTCTGGGCTCATGACTTTGGGATTAGCAATCACTACCGGACTTTTATTAATATGAATCGATTTAAAGGCTAAACGTTGCCAACCATTTTGTGCGAGTTGCTCATTGGTCATGTACATCCGCTCTCTCATTTCTTGAGGACTTAATTGAGACAAAATACTAGGGTCATAAGCTAAATCCCAAGCGATGATTTCATTTTTATTTTTAGGATGCTCTGCTAAGGGCCACATCCAAGCCATAGCGCCTCTTTCGATAGGAAAGCGACCCGACACATGCAGAAAAGGTCTTTGAGACGGCCAATTCATTTCTTGTTGAACTTTATCTTTTTTACGCAGGCTTAAGCAAAAATCAAATAACTTGGGTTGTCTTTGTTTAATAAGTCTTGCCAGACCAATAGTTGCTCTGACATCAGATAGGGCATCATGAGCGGCTTCATGAATCAAACCATTGGCTACCGATAAATTCTCTAATTTAAAACTAGGTTTACCGTCTGGTTTAAGAGGCCATTGAAGGGTGTTAGGCCTTAAAGCATAAACGGTTCTGACCATATCTAAAATATCCCAACGCCCACATTGATTACGCCACTCACGTGAGTAGGGATCGATTAGATTGCGCCAAAATAAAAATCGGGTTACTTCATCATCAAACCGAATTGAGTTGTAACCTACCCCTACTGTGCCTGGCATAGCTAAAGCTTTTTCTATGACACCTGCAAACTGGGCCTCGGGTAAACCTTCTTGCTGGCATTTTTGTGGGCTAATACCAGTTAACAAACAAGCAACTGGGTCGGGTAGATAATCATCGTGAATTTGACAATAAATATTAATCGGTTCCCCGATTTCATTGAGTTCTGCATCGGTACGAATTGCGGCAAACTGTGAGGGCCTATCACGCCTAGGACTAATTCCAAAAGTTTCATAGTCATGCCATAAAAAACTAAACGTCATGGTTTACAAGCCCCCAATAAAAAAAGCCAGCCCAAAAAAGAGGCTGGCTTGTAAGCATACACAATAATATTTATGAACTTAGCTAATTAACTGTATTTATTTTTGTTGCTAGGCAGCTTTGTTGTAAAACTCGCCTAGTACAAAATAAGTTAAAAAATACAAAGCCCACGTCATTAATTGACGGTGTTTTCTGGTTCAGATTTAGACTTACCCTCTTTTTTGGGTAATGGACTAATTTCCAGTTTGACCTCACCTTGTTCAACGCCTTTTTCATCTAAAGTAGTGATCACATCCACGACCAATCTACCGCCATCGACTAAGCGTCCAAATAATAGTTCATCAGCCAAAGCACGGCGGATCATATCTTGGATAAGGCGTTGCATTGGCCTTGCACCCATAAGTGGATCAAAACCTTTTTTCGCTAGATAGCGACGCAAATTGTCGGTGAAAGAGACTTCGACTTTTTTCTCGGCGAGTTGAGTTTCAAGTTGCAAGAGGAACTTATCGACCACACGTAAAATAATATTTTCGTCAAGCGGTTTAAAGCTCACTTGAGCATCAAGACGATTGCGGAATTCAGGGCTGAATAGGCGTTTTAAATCGGCCATTTCATCACCTACCTCACGCGGATTGGTAAAGCCAATAGTGGCCTTATTCATAGTCTCGGCGCCAGCATTGGTTGTCATAATAATAATAACATTACGGAAGTCCGCCTTGCGACCATTATTGTCGGTAAGGGTTCCGTGGTCCATGACTTGCAATAAGACATTGAATATATCGGGATGGGCTTTTTCAATCTCGTCTAGTAATAAAACACAATGCGGCTTTTTAGTAACCGCCTCGGTTAATAAACCACCTTGGTCAAAACCAACATAACCTGGAGGAGCACCAATTAAACGACTCACCGCGTGGCGCTCCATATACTCTGACATATCAAAGCGAACCAGCTCAACACCCAGTAATTTCGCAAGCTGCTTAGTGACTTCTGTTTTACCTACCCCAGTTGGGCCTGCAAAAACGAAACTACCCACAGGTTTATCTGGTGATTTTAAGCCTGCACGCGACAGTTTAATTGCTGAGCCTAAAGCTTCAATGGCTTCATCTTGACCAAAGACCACACGTTTTAAATCACGTTCAAGATTTTCAAGAACGGTCTTGTCATCTTTAGACACAGTTTTTGGTGGAATACGTGCAATTTTCGACACGATATCTTCAATATTTTCCACGGTAATCAAGGTGTCATCTTGTTCAGCTTTCAGACGACGTTGTGCCCCTGCTTCATCAATGACATCAATAGCTTTATCCGGCAAGAAACGGTCATTAATGAACTTCGCAGACAGCTCAACCGCAGAAATTAAAGCTTTGTCGTCATATTTAACATGATGGAAATCTTCAAACTTAGACTTTAACCCACGTAAAATATCAATCGTTTCT
>JALQUL010000158.1 GCA_023260735.1 Limnohabitans sp.
TGCGTTAATAACTAGCTACCTACCAAACAAGCTAAAAAAAGCTTAGATAAAATTATCTAAGCTTTTTTTATGGATCTGTGTAAACGACTCTTAATTGGAGGATGAACTTACCGGACTGTTTGTATTGGGTTTGGTTTTAAAAAATTGCATAGGTACTTCAGACATAGCCATTTCTTGAGCCTGCTGTTTTAAAACCGATTTTTTCATTTTACCCACTACATGCATTTCGCAGGGTTTGCAGTCAAAACGCAAAGTGAGTTTTTCATTGCCGTTAATGAGTACCAATGGTTCGGCTTTCACGGTTCCTTGAACACCCTTAACACCTTTAGCTTGTTTGGGGCATAGGCTTAATGAAAAACGAACACAATGTTTGGTAATCATGAGGCTAGCTTCGCCTAATTCCTCATGGCTTTCGTAGGCTGCCTCTATCACTTTGACGCCATGTTTAGCATAAAAGTCATGGGCTTTTTGATTAAACACATTGGCTAAATAGCTTAGCGAGTCTTCTGGATAAATAGCAGGAGGATTGACGGGAACGGCTTTTGCAGGGCGTTCATAATGCACACGTCGATTGTGCTCCAGTTGTTCTATGGCTTGTCTGCGTAAATCATTGACTACAGAAGCAGGTACAAACCACACTTGAGAAAGTTGAATAGACAACTCATAGGCTTGGTAATCGGTATCGCCTAAGCGACCTAATTTATCTTGCAACTGCTCAATTTGTTGATCGGGGTTTTTGGCTAATTGATGTTTCACATCAACACTGGCAACCCCTTCATGACCTTCTTCATCGGCAATTTTTAATTCAAATCCAGTTTCAGTATCGGATAAATAAACCCAGACCCCCATTTTTCTTTCACTTGATTTTTTAGCTAATAACCGGTCCCAACTCATGTCTCGGTTACGGCTAATAAGTGCCCCACGACGCAAATCAATTAGAGTGCTGATGTCTTCATTGGGATAAACTCGCCATTTGCTGACCATCCCTTTTTTGCCTGCTTGTACTAATTTGGCAATATTGACTTTGCAACCACGTAATTCGCCTTGCAAGTCAAACCAGGTAATTGCATCGCCGTTATTGAGTTCTTGAGTGGTTTCAATATCAAGATGATCATTTTGCACTTGGGTGACGAAGCCTAGTTCAATACCGGCATGTTTTGGGGTATCAAATGCGCCAATATCTTCTTGACGCCCATTCACAAAATAATCAGTGGTGCCACGATTAAAGTTGCGATTAGGATCGGGATCAAAATAAAAAGAGGTTCGGCCACTAGAGGTGCGATGCAAGGGGGGTAAGTGTGCATCGGTTCCTGATTCGCGTCTATCTATAATTTCATCAAGTAACTTGCGATAATGAGCGGTGATGTTTTTGACGTAGGCCATTTCTTTATAGCGACCCTCAATCTTAAAGCTTCTAACACCTGCATTAATAAGGGCTTCAAGGTTGGCACTTTGGTCATTGTCTTTCATAGACAAAACATGTTTTTGATGGGCCACAAAACGGCCTTGATCATCCATTACGTTGTAGGGCAAACGACACGCTTGTGAACAATCACCTCGGTTAGCGCTGCGACCGGTATGCGCATGGCTAATAAAGCACTGACCACTATAAGCGACGCATAAAGCACCATGAATAAAAAATTCAATGGCGCATTTATTCACATCGGTGGCGGCTCTAATTGCAGCAATTTGCTCGATGGTGAGTTCACGAGCTAAAACAATTTGCGAAAAGCCAACATCTTGTAAAAAGCGGGCTTTTTCGGGGGTGCGAATATCGGTTTGTGTGCTGGCATGCAACTGAATGGGTGGCATATCTAACTCTAATATGCCCATATCTTGCACAATAAGGGCATCTGCCCCTGCGTTATACACATCCCACGCCATTTGGCGAGCGCCCTCTAATTCGTCGTCACGCAAAATGGTATTGAGGGTAACAAAAATACGGCTGTTAAAGCGATGAGCGTGTTGGACCAGCCTTGCAATATCGGCAACCGAGTTACCAGCAGAGGCACGTGCACCAAACCCCGGGCCACCAATATAAACAGCATCGGCACCGTGATTCACGGCTTCAATACCAATATCGGCATTTTTGGCGGGGGCTAAAAGTTCTATTTGATTAGGTAATAATGACATGGCTTGATTATCGTAGATTTGCTGCAATTGTGATTTTCTAATTGGCTAACCAATAGCTGAATTCAAGCTAAAAAGAACAAATTACAGCTTAGTCGCTACTAGAAGTTTGAAGCAATGGCACACTTTGCATTAACAATTGCATGCTTTGTAGGCTTTTTTGATTGTTTTGGCAGTTTTTAGCCCGAGTTAGAGCACCAAAAAAACTACTATGAAGCATTTCAGCGATAGGAGCAGATGGAAGATTGGGATTTAAAATACCTTCTTTTTGAGCTAAAACAACGCTTTGTTCTATAATTGCTATTAACTTGCTGAATTCGAGTTCTAGGGTTTGCGCTACAATAGGATGATTCATGCCTAATTCAGACATCATATTATTGATTAGGCATCCTATATATTGTTTTTTTAGGATGAACCCACAATAAATATTTCTAATTTATAAAAAAATGGATGCTTTCACAACACAAGTGACAGTCTGTGAAAAACATCAGATTACACCTTACCTATCCCCATTGTTCGTGCTGCACACATCCACCCTAATGACGTTTTGGCGGTGGAGTACAGCAATAGTGTAATTACCTTGGCAACCCTTGGTAAAGCATCGACTAAGAGCAAGAGCCTTATAGCTTATGCTGGAAACGCCAAGGGTAGCTACGGAAAAAATGCTGAAGAAGTCTATCTTTATAATGAACGTGAATCATGGGAAAAATAAGCAAGGTCATATCACGCCTTGCCGGTAAGAACATCTATTTCGACACCAATCCTATGATTTAATACCTCAACCAGAACGAAGGCTATTGTGAAATCTGCCTAGAGCTGTTTCAAGAGATTGACGATGGAGTTTTTCGAGCGTACTCAGGCGATTTATGTTTTAAAGAACTATGGGTTAAACCCATTCGAGATGACCACCCCTTGCAACTTAGTAATAGCAAGGCACTCTTTAACAAAGGATTTTTTCAGCTACTCGCACACAGCCGAGAAGTGGTAGAAATGACCGCCGAGATCAGAGCGACACACAATTTAAAAGTGGTGGATGCTATTCATGCAGCTACTGCTATCCACTATTCACTATCAATGTGATTTCATCGGTACGGCAGTCAAAACAATACACTAATAGAACTATTGGATTTAATAAAGGATTACTTGGTGTATTGAACAAGACTGGTAAGCACACTGAAACAACAAACCAAGTCAACGCATGGTGGGATAAGTTATATGAACGTAAATGGTAATAAAACTTATAAAAAAAATAACAATTGAAATTAAAAATAGTCAATAAATCGTTCAGACATTTCTGTTCCGCTTTCCGGACAAATTCCTGGATGCGATCCTCACTCAACGATTCTGTAATCTGATTACCGTCCGGATTTTTACTTTCACGATAACA
>JALQUL010000192.1 GCA_023260735.1 Limnohabitans sp.
GTTTGATGATGCCAATTTGCCAGGCACAATTGAAGTGACCATACAAATTCAAGCGGTCATGTGCGGGTCTGAAATTAAAATTGAGCAAAAAAACATTCCAGCTCTTATTCCAATTGAAATGTGTTATTTGGGATGGCAAGAATCTTTAAAACAATTAGCCCACTTAGTCGAACCTGATATACCGGGCTAATCAACCGTAACGAATAACAGGCCAGTTAAGCTACGCACTTTTTGGCTCAAGATTTTCCTGTAGAACCATATCCACCTGCGCCACGTTGGCTTTCTTCAAAGCTTTCAACGATTCGAAACTGGGCCTGCATTACTGGCACAATCACCATTTGGGCGATTCGTTCTAGGGGTTGAATAGTATAGGCAGTTTGGCTTCTATTCCAAGCACTTACCATGAGTTGTCCTTGATAGTCGCTGTCGATAAGGCCCACCAAATTACCCAAAACAATTCCGTGTTTATGGCCTAAACCAGAGCGCGGTAAAATCATGGCACAGTAATTGGGGTCCTGTAAATAGATTGCCAAACCGGTGGGAATGAGTTGCCATGCATTAGGCTCTAGAGTTAAGGGTTGGTCTAGACATGCTCTTAAATCTAATCCTGCACTACCTGGTGTAGCATAGGCAGGCAGCTGATCGACCATACGAGGGTCCATAATTTTCACATCAATTTGCATTGTTTGTTTCTTTATTTTGATTAATAAATAGTGAGGGATTCATTTTAAATTAATGGTTACGACGCTTTTGTATAGCGTCAATGAGCTGAATGGCTAATTGTGTTTTAGATGCCAAAGGTAATTGCTCTAAACCTTGGTCATCTATTAATAACAAAGCATTTTCATCTTTACCAAAAGTGGCAGGTCCAATATTACCGACTAAAAGGGGGATTTTTTTGCGCAAGCGCTTAGCACTGGCATGCTCTTGTAAATTTTCGCTTTCGGCGGCAAAACCTACACAAAAAAGTTGACCGTTTTGAGCCTGCTCCAATTGTGCCACACTCGCCAAAATATCAGGATTCTCGGTAAACTCTAGACTAGGCAAGGCTTTACCCGCTTCTTTTTTTATTTTTTGATCTGATGCATTGGCTACCCGCCAATCAGCCACAGCCGCACAAGCCACAAAAACATCAAAACCAGCCGCAATAGGCAGACAGGCATTGAGCAAATCTTGTGCCGACTCAATCGCAATTGTTTGCACATGACGCGGACAAGCCAAAGCCACAGGTCCACTTACCAACACCACTTCGGCACCTGCCATTTGTGCAGCGGCTGCAATGGAATAACCCATTTTGCCACTCGACCGATTGGTAATACCTCTTACTGGGTCGATAGCTTCAAAAGTAGGGCCTGCGGTAATCAACCAACGCTGGCCTTTTAAAATAGGCGGGGTGAGAGCTTTTTGGATATCATGAAGCAACTCATCGGGCTCTAACATTCGGCCATCGCCGGTTTCACCGCAAGCTTGATCACCCTGGCCAACTCCCAACACAATCGCACCATCTTGTTCGAGTTGCCTTGCGTTACGCTGAACCGCAGGATGCTCCCACATTTCTCGGTTCATAGCGGGGGCCACTAATAAAGGTACTTTTTGGGCTGGTCTTGCTACACACATTAGGCTTAATAAATCGTTGGCATGCCCCTGCGCCAATTTAGCCATTAAATCGGCACTGCAAGGCGCAATCACTATTGCATCGGCTTCACGACTCAGGTTGATATGCGCCATATTATTCGGTATTGCATTATCCCATTGAGAGATAAACACCTGCCTATTACTAAGCGCCTGCATGGTAACGGGACTTATGAACTGGCAGGCCGATTCTGTCATGACCACTTGTACAGTTGCGCCCGCTTTTATTAGCCCTCGGCATAACATGGCAGACTTATAGCAAGCCACTCCACCGCTTAATCCCAAAACGATATGTTTACCCTGAAGCGGTTTATCTACCTGTGTTGTTAGTGTCATTTTTATATCCATTTTTTCATCAAAATAACAAAAAAGAGATTATTGAATCAAAACTTGAAGCCTTAAAATCCTGCAAACATCAAGCCTTTTGTTGTATGCCTCTCATTCTAGAGCCTAAACTAAGAAATTTTTTAGACTCTAGAGCCTTGTTACTAGTTGAACTCAAGCCTGTACACTTATAATCAACATTTCCACCTCCTTCGGGACATCAGAGCCCGAATACTGGCATGACCAAATTTGTATTCGTCACTGGCGGTGTTGTATCCTCTCTTGGCAAGGGTATCGCTTCCGCATCACTCGCAGCATTACTTGAATCCCGTGGCCTTAGTGTCACTTTAATCAAGCTCGACCCGTATCTCAATGTTGATCCTGGCACCATGTCGCCATTACAACACGGTGAAGTTTTTGTAACCAATGATGGCGCTGAAACTGATCTTGACCTCGGACATTACGAACGTTTTATTGAAACTCGTATGCGCCGAACCAACAATTTCACTACCGGCCAAATCTATAAAAGTGTTCTAGACAAAGAACGCCGTGGCGACTATTTGGGTAAAACGGTTCAAGTTATTCCTCATGTTACCAACGAAATCCAAGAGTTCATCAAACGTGGCGCTCGCTTCAAAGAAGCAGATGCAGTAGATGTAGCCATTGTTGAAATTGGTGGCACCGTAGGCGACATTGAATCTCTACCATTTTTAGAAGCAGTGCGTCAGCTCAGTCTTGAACTTGGCCCCAATAATACGGCCTTCGTACATTTAAGTTATGTGCCATGGATTGCAGCTGCTGGCGAACTCAAAACTAAGCCAACACAACACACGGCTA
>JALQUL010000233.1 GCA_023260735.1 Limnohabitans sp.
ATAGAAAAATTCGTTTTACAACTTTCCATCAAAGCTTTAGCTATGAAGATTTTGTTGAAGGCTTGCGAGCTGAAACTGATGACGCCAATACAAATGTAATTCACTATTCCGTAGAGCCAGGAGTTTTTCGTTTAATTTGTGATGAAGCTTCCAATCACATACTAACAGCTACCACAGATGTGCCTGTAAGTGCAAAGCCAAGAATTTGGAAAATTTCAATTGATGGTACGGGGCCAAGTAAAATTCGCGATTATTGCTTTACTAATGGAGAGGCTAGAATTGGTTGGCCAGAAGTTGGAAATATTAAAACTGCCAATTTAAATAGTCCAGAGTTTAATTTAGGTCATAACAATAAACTAACGCTTGATGAATTTGCAAATGAAATAGCTGTGGGTGATATATTTTTGTGCATTGCGAGTAATACAGAAGTTGCAGCCATTGGCGTGGTGAAGGGTGAATACTGGTATGACCAAAGTCCAAGCCAAGATTTCAACGCAAAATTTAAAAATGTATTGCCTGTAACTTGGTTAGCAACCAATCTTAACTTTTCAATTTTAGAGTTAAATCAACAAAAAACCTTTACTCAAAAAAGTATCTACGAAATTACCAGATTTAGTTGGAAAGAGCTTTTAGAAAGTTTGCTTAAGAAAGGTATTAATTTATCGGGTATAAAAACTACAGAGACTAATACTTCTCCTTATGTTCTTATCATCGACGAAATCAACCGAGGCAACATTTCCAAAATTTTTGGTGAACTCATCACACTAATTGAACCAAGTAAAAGGCTAGGTGCTGAAGAAGCCTTAAGCGTTACTTTGCCTTATTCTAAAAAACAGTTTGGCATACCTTCCAACGTGTACATCATCGGTACAATGAACACAGCCGATAGGTCTTTAACTGGTTTAGACATTGCGCTTCGTCGTCGTTTTACCTTTAAAGAGATGCCGGCAAAAACTGATTTATTAGATTATGTGCTAGTAGAGGGTATAAACATTGGTCAGTTGTTAAGAATAATGAACCAACGCATAGAGGTTTTAATTGGCCGTGACCACTGTATTGGTCATGCCTATTTTATGCCTTTAAAAACGGACAATAGTTTGGCAAAATTATCTGACATTTTTAAGCGCCAGATAATGCCCTTGTTGCAAGAATATTTTTTTGATGACTATGAAAAAATTTCTTGGGTGCTAAATGATGGTAGTTTAAATGCACCACGTTTCATCAATCAAGGCGGGGAAACAGCGTTAAACCAATTATTTCCAAGTCATATTTTGGATAAGATAAAAGACTCCCGCTGGTCTGTAAACGATAGTGCTTTTAAATCTAAAGCCAGCTACCAGAGCATTCTTGGAGACAGCAATTGATCAAACATTCAATTGTTGTTCGTGAATATGCCTTGTTAAGCACAGATTCTTTTTCGGATCAATCGTTAGATCAAGCCACCATTACAAGTTCTGCTTTTGAGTATCTCTGCGAGTTAAATCAAAACTTCAAGTCGAATGGAGCTAGTTTAACCTTAATTGAAAACAGAACCTGTTTAAGGCTAGACCATTACGTGGGAGTAATTCAAACACCATGTGGTACGCAAATTGAAATACTGCCTAAAGCTTTAGAAGAGGGTAGTAGTGAGCAAGTAAAACTGCAAACCCGAGACTTGTTGCAGCGCATGGTGGCCAATGCTTTGCAATTAAAACCACGCGAAGCAGGGGCAGCAAATGTTCAATTGTTTAATGCACCTATTACAGAATGGGTCATGCAACATTTTTTGCATGAACTCGAGACGCTAGTTAAAAAAGGTATTCGTTTTGATTACCAACGTTTAGAAGATGAGCAACGTTTTTTGCGTGGGCAACTCAATGTCACCCAACAAATGCGTCAGCCGCCTGGTAAGCAGCATTTCTTTCATATTAGGTATGATGAAATGAACCCCAACAGCCCAGAGAACCGACTTCTAAAACTAGCCCTAGAAATAGTCGCTAAGGCCACACAAGACAGTACTAATTGGAAACTAGCGTCAGAGTTGCGTAGCTTTATGGCAGACATTCCTAGCAGTAGTCAAATTACCCAAGATTTAGCCAAATGGCGCAACACCCGCTTAATGAGCCATTACAACCAAGTAAAACCTTGGTGTGAGCTAATTGTTAAAAAACTAACTCCACTATCGGTAAAAGGTAATTGGCAAGGTTTAAGTTTGCTCTACCCCATGAACATGCTTTTTGAAAAATACGTGGAAACCTGGCTACGTGAGAATGTAGAAGCTGGAACAAAACTAAGCTACCAAGCAAGTAGTGAATTTTTAACCCAGCACTCCAACTCTAAAATGTTTAATTTACAGCCTGATTTTTTAATAACGGTAGGCAATAAAAAATGGGTGTTAGACGCTAAATGGAAAATTTTAGATCAAAA
>JALQUL010000246.1 GCA_023260735.1 Limnohabitans sp.
ATACGACTACGGATACTCATAAGCCAGTCATTTTCGGCAAGGTTTTGCCCAACTTTGCCTTGAATAATACTTAAATTATCATAACAACTATCAAGTTGACGAATGACTTGATCTAAGATAACTTCTGAAATGGCAGGGTTACCTCTGAAGCCTTTTAATAATTGCCTTTGCCGCTCAATGTCTTTCATTACTTCTGTTTTGAGGTCCGCTCGACCACAAACATCCATGATTTCAAAGATGGTAGCTAATGAGAAATGATGCGAAACAGCCGACTCCTCTGTGATAAGGTGACGGAGTCGAGTAAAAAGGTGCTCCAGACGTAAAAAAGTCCGGATTCTTTCGTTTAAAGGATATTCGTACAAAATCACAGCATTATTTCCTGAGCATCGATTGAGCTCTTTTGCGTATTATGACAAAAGATTTTGGGGTCGAACCTGAGTTTGTTATTTGCCATTTTCCACCATTGACTAACCCTAGTTTCTAATTGATTCAAATCTAGATTTGAATTGTTGATTACCGAGTCAGCACAGGCCAAACGGGTTTCTCTGGGAGCTTGTTGTTGAATAATTAACTCAACAGCATTTCTTGAAAATCCATTTCTGGCAATAACTCTTTGAATTTGAATTTCTCTTTCACAATCTACCACTAAAACATGATGAACTTGTTTTCTCCAGTGTCCGCTTTCAACCAATAATGGTAAATCATGGACAATAAATTGAGTGTTGATTGAAATCGCATGTTCAACAGCCGTTTGAGTGTAATGCTGTATTAAAGGATGAACAATTAATTCAAGTTTATTTTTTGCCTGTAAATTAGAGAAAACTAATTCTCTCATTTTAGCCCTGTTCATAGAGCCGTCAATTGATATATAGTCTGGACCAAACTGTTCTTGGATAATTGGGATGGCAGGGCCGTTAATAGCCGTCATTTGTCTTGAAATTGCATCAGCATCAATGACATAAGCTCCAAATCTACGTAAGTACTCAGATACAGTGCTTTTTCCTGAACCAATTCCGCCGGTTAATCCAATGATGTAAGTCATAATAAAAATTGGATTATTGAAAATGTAAAAAAGTGTAAATAGTATTACTGCCAAGACACATAATTAAGGCTGCTACTGCTAAATAAGGACCAAAAGCGATTGCTTGATTTTGTTCTAAGTTGCCTTTTATGCGAAGTGTTATTCCAATTAATGCGCCTGCCGTACATGATAACAAAAGAATCGGAATAATAGCCAAAGGCCCCATCCAAGCGCCAAAAGCGGCTAAAAATTTGAAGTCTCCATAGCCCATACCCTCTTTACCCGTGATGAGTTTGAAAAGCCAAAATACGGTCCATAGCACCATATAACCTAGAACAGCCCCCCAAACAGAGTTTTCAATGGGTACTTCAATTATTTTTAAATTAGATAAAACAAGGCCCGCCCAAACAAGGGGTAGAGTGAGTATATCGGGCAGAATTTGAGTATCCCAATCAATGCCAGCAGCTACTACCACTATCGTACAAAAACCTGCCCAGGCAACTGCTGTTAAAGACCAACCATACATAAAAAAACAAGCCAAATACAATAGGCTGGTACTTAACTCTACAAGCGGGTAACGCAAACTCACAGGCGTTTTACAAAAAAAACACTGCCCTTTTAATAAAACATAACTTAATAAAGGTATGTTGTGCCACCATTTTAAGGTGTTACCACATTGAGGACAGGCAGATGCAGGTACTGCTAAATTAAATGGGCTAGGTGTTGAAGAAGTAGTATTTTGAAGATGCGAGGGTTGAGTTTCAAATTCTAAGCCCCAATGCAACGCAAACATAATAGGTAATCTATAAATAACCACATTTAAAAAACTACCTATCATTAAGCCTAATAATCCAAAAATAAGAGCGGGCAAGAAGGTGTCGTCTAGCATCATACCACCTGACCCAATTTAAAGATCGGTAAGTACATAGCCACTACAATGCCACCAATTAAAGTGCCTAAAAACACAATAATAATCGGCTCTAAGAGGCTAGACAAGCCCGCTACCATTTCATCTACTTCAGCCTCGTAAAAGTCAGCTGCTTTAATGAGCATTTGATCTAAGGTGCCTGACTCTTCTCCGATAGCACTCATTTGAAGTACCATAGTAGGGAAGACTCCTGCTGTAGACATCGCAATGTTGAGAGGGGTACCAGTGGCCACAGAATGTTGAATACGTTCGGTGGCAGAGACGAATACTGAATTTCCTGATGCTCCTCCCACAGAACCTAAGGCATTTACTAATGGCACACCTGCTGCAAACATAGTAGCTAAGGTACGAGTCCAGCGAGCAATTACTGATTTCTCAACTAACTCACCAAATACAGGGGCTTTTAACAGCATACGATCAAGGCCGGCCTGCATAGTTTTACTTTTTTTGTAGGTGCTATATAGTAGCCAACCAGCTACTCCTGTTGTTCCGAAAATAAGCCACCAATAAGCAACAAATGCATCACTTATTGCAATAACTAATAATGTGGGTGCCGGCAGTTCAGCTCCAAAAGAAGAAAAAACTTGTTTAAACGATGGAATAACAAACAACATAATAACTGCGACCACCAAAATCGCCACCACCATTACAGCGATTGGATACATAAGCGCTGATTTAATTTTACTTTTTAATGCTTCTGTTTTTTCAAGATAAGTCGCCAAGCGGTCTAAGATAGATTCCAAAATACCGGCTTGTTCACCAGCTTCTACCAAATTGCAATAGAGTTCATTAAAATATTTGGGATGTCGTCTAAATGAAGCGTGTAAAGGCGTACCTGTTTCTAAACTGGTACGTATGCGGTCTAACAGATAAGAGACGCGTGGGTTGGAGTTACCTCGGGCAACAATATCAAAAGTTTGCATCAAAGGTACACCAGCTTTCATCATGGTGGCCAATTGCCTTGTAAAAACTGAAATATCTTTGGGTTTAATCGCCTTACCACGGTTAGCCTTTTTCTTTCTAATCTTAGTGGGAGTAACACCTTGCCTGCGAAGCATTGTGCTCACTTGCGACTCGCTGATAGCACGACTTTCTCCGCTTACAGGGTTGCCCCTTCTGTCTTTGCCGTCCCAGCGATAAACAGATTGATTAGATGGTTTACTAGACTTTGTGGCCATATGGAAAAGCGATTAAGCTTTGCTAAAAATAGATAGGAACAAGGTAATCATCATATTGAAGACTTAATACTTTCTTTGTAATAGTTGACTACCTAGCATAATAAGTGATTCTGTAAATGAATTATTGGGCAGTGTTTGTGCTGCGTCAATGGCTCTTTGTGCTTCAAGCGCTGCATATTGGTGAGTAACATCAAGCGCTCCTGTACTTCGAACAATAGAAACTACTTCTGCGAGTTGCTCAATAGAACCATTTTCGATTGCGTTTTTAATGAGTTCAGTTTGTGCAGGTGTTCCTCTTTGCATCGCTGCAATTAAGGGTAGTGTCACTTTACCCTCTCTTAAATCATCACCTAAATTTTTCCCCAAAACTTCAGCATCACCAGCGTAATCTAAAATATCGTCAATGACTTGAAAGGCTGTGCCTAAAGCTTGACCATAAGTAGCACAAGCTATTTCAGCATCTGGGTTTTTAGCCAACACAGCTCCCAATCTTGCGCTAGCCTCAAATAGTTTAGCTGTTTTTGAGCGTATAACCGTTAAATAATCTTGTTCAGTGAGTGAAGCGTCATGCATATTCATCAGTTGCAATACTTCACCTTCGGCAATTACATTAGTTGCATCCGATAAAATCTGCATAATTTTCATATCATCGGCTTTAACCATCATTTGGAAGGCCCGTGAATATAAAAAATCACCTACTAAAACGCTAGCTGGATTACCAAAGGTTTCATTGGCAGTTGCTTTGCCACGCCTAAGGGTGGACTCATCAACTACGTCATCGTGTAACAAAGTGGCTGTGTGAATAAATTCTACTACCGCCGCCATGTCATAACGCAGTGGATTTTGGTAGCCAAGCGCACCGCTAGTAAGCAGCAACAATGCTGGCCTAAGCCTTTTTCCACCAGCAGAAATAATATATTGAGACACCTGGCCGACCAAGGGAATTTTGGAGGCAAGTTGTTCAGTAATACAAACATCTACTTTTTCCATGTCAGTGGAAAGAATAGCGAGTGGGTCTTTTGGGGTGTGGGTTAAATCAGTCAAAATCATCAGTTCCTAAGGTTCTGTACTGATTATCCTAAAAAAGTAATCGATTTTCGAGAAAGATGTTATTGTCCGCTCATGTAATGAATTAAAAAATAGTTAAAGCCCTGATTTCTAGATAAAAACTGGCTTTTTTCTCATTTTTAAGACAAATCTTTTATTATGTCAGCTACATTTTTATTGAATTACCACAGATGGCTGTTGTACTTGTAGGCTGGACGTGATCCAAATGGCGCTAGATCATGATGTTTTGCTGTTGGTTTTTGTGAAAAAATGATGCTAAATCACATGATTAATTCTATTTATGCTAAAATGCTAGGTTCCTTAGATAAGGGTATTTAAGGAAGTTATCTAAATAAGAGGTCATTATGTACGCAGTCATAAAAACCGGCGGTAAGCAGTATCGTGTAAGCGCCGGCGATAAAATTAAAGTAGAACAGATTGCTGCGGACGTTGGTCAAGAGTTAGTATTCACTGAAGTTTTAGCAGTCGCAAGCGAAGGCAAAATTGCAGTTGGTACACCCTTGGTTTCCGGCGCAACCGTTAAAGTCAATGTTATTGTTCATGGTCTTCACGACAAGGTTCGTATTTTTAAAATGCGTCGTCGTAAGCATTACCAAAAACGTCAAGGTCACCGTCAGGCATATACAACATTGTTTATCTCTGAAATTAACTCTTCGCTTGGTACCGCATCTGCTGTTTATACAGCGCCTGCTGCTTACACACCCGAAGCCAAATAATTTAACCAGCTGATCTAGGAGTCATTCAAGATGGCACAAAAAAAAGGCGGCGGCTCTACGCGAAATGGACGTGACTCACAACCAAAAATGTTGGGTGTTAAAGCGTTCGGTGGCCAAACAATTTCTGCTGGCTCAATTATTGTTCGTCAACGTGGTACTAAATTCCACCCTGGCAACAATGTCGGTATTGGTGTTGACCACACTTTATTTGCATTAAAAGACGGTGTTGTGTCTTTTGCAATTAAAGGTCATTTAAACAAGCAAGTAGTTAACATTACTGCCGCTTAAATTAAAACTGTTGCAGTCCCTGACTTGCATTAGTATTAGGGCCCGCTTAGTGCGGGCTTGTTTGTTTTTATATTCATAAATATTAGAATTTAATTTTTAACTAAAGTGTTAGTTAAATCCTTATAGGTAGTCCTTCATGAAATTTGTTGACGAAGCATATATTGATATTGCCTCTGGAGATGGCGGAGCAGGCTGTGTTTCGTTTCGCCACGAAAAATATAAAGAGTTTGGTGGCCCCGATGGTGGGGATGGAGGACGTGGTGGTCATGTTTATGCCATTGCAGACCCCAATCTTAATACCCTAGTCGATTACAGGTATGCTCGTAAGCATGAAGCTACACGAGGTGAACATGGTATGGGCTCCGATATGTTTGGAGCAGCTGGCGCAGATATTATTTTAAAAATGCCAGTCGGCACTGTCATTAGTGATGCCGAAACTGGTGATGTGTTATTTGAAATGTTAACCCCTTGGGAAAAAATCATTATTGCCAAAGGTGGCGATGGTGGTTTTGGTAATTTACGTTTTAAAAGTGCCATTAACCGTGCTCCAAGACAAAAAACACCTGGTTGGCCAGGCGTTCGCAAAGAGCTCAAACTCGAATTAAAAATATTAGCAGATGTGGGTTTATTGGGCATGCCGAACGCTGGTAAATCAACCCTTATTAGCGTAGTGTCTAATGCTCGGCCTAAAATTGCCGATTATCCATTTACTACGTTACATCCTAATTTGGGCGTAGTGCGCGTGGGCCCAGAGCAAAGTTTTGTGGTCGCCGATTTACCTGGATTAATTGAAGGTGCCTCTGATGGCGCGGGCTTGGGTCATCAGTTCTTGCGCCACTTACAACGCACACGTTTGTTGCTGCATCTTGTGGACATTGCACCGTTCGATGAAGGCGTGGACCCTGTGGCGCAAGCCAAGGCCATCGTCAACGAACTCAAAAAATACGACAAAGCCTTGTACGAC
>JALQUL010000294.1 GCA_023260735.1 Limnohabitans sp.
AAATGAATTGAAGAAATACCAATAATGGCAGTGCCCAATTTCACTTTTAAAACTGAAGCATTCACATGATTGAGCCATTCTGGTTGGTCGGGGTGATTTTGTAAATTCATACGACTCACAAAAGTTTCGTAGCCACCCACAATTACCATAATGAGCAAATTAGAAATCATCACCACATCAATCATCGCTAAGACGACTAGCATGATCAGGGTTTCATTCAAACTTGTAATGCCTGCGCCGCTTTTATAACCAATACTCGTTACCAAGGCCTCAATAGCATGCTGGTCACCAAAGGCGGCCATCACTAAATGAGTCATTTCCACTAAAAAATGATAAACCTAAACACCTTGTGCAACGATGAGTCCTAGATATAAAGGTACCTGTAACCAACGGCTGGCACAAATAATGTTAGAAAGGGGGTTGAGTTTAGGTGTGTTTGGCATAAAAAAATGAATTGAAAAAGATGCGAATTGAATTTTAAGGCTTGATTCAAGTCAAACTCAAGTCAGTCATCCCTATTATGATGGAATTTATTGAGAAATACTGACATTAGTCAGCGCTTTGTAAGAGCAAAGATCGACATTTCACCTGTCAAGAATTTATTAAGGGAGACATTAATGAGTGCAATCGAATCCGTATTAGTTGAAAACCGCGTATTTCATCCAAGCGATGAAATGAAAAAAGCGGCCCGCATTTCTGGTATGGAAGGCTACGAAGCGTTATGCCGTGAAGCTGAAACCGATTTCGAAGGTTTTTGGTCACGCTTAGCCCAAGGTAATGTGGTTTGGACCAAACCCTTTACTAAAACTCTAGATGAGTCTAATGCACCGTTTTACAAATGGTTCGACGATGGCGAGTTAAATGCTTCTGCCAACTGCCTAGACAAACACATGGGCACACCAACCGAAAATAAAGTAGCTGTTATTTTTGAAGCCGATGACGGTAAAGTTACTAAAACAACTTATAAAGAGTTGTTAGCTAAAGTAAGCCAGTTTGCTAATGCTTTAAAAGCAGATGGCATTCAAAAAGGTGACCGCGTTTTAGTTTATATGCCAATGACCTTAGAAGGCGTTGTGGCAATGCAAGCTTGCGCACGCTTAGGCGTTACACACAGCGTAGTGTTTGGTGGTTTCTCTGCCAAAGCTTTACAAGAGCGTATTATTGACGCTGGCGCAGTAGCTGTTATTACTTCTAACTACCAAATGCGTGGTGGTAAAGAGTTGCCTTTAAAAGCGATTGTAGATGAAGGTATCGAAATGGGTGGTTGCGACACAATTCGTCGCGTTTACGTATTTGAGCGTACCCCAACTGCCTGTGCTATGGTTGAAGGCCGTGACTTAACATTTACACAAGCCCTTGAAGGCAAGAGCACAGAATGCGCCCCAGTAAGCGTTGGTGCAGAGCATCCTTTATTTATCTTATATACATCAGGCTCTACTGGTAAACCAAAGGGTGTTCAACATTCTACCGGTGGCTATTTGTTGTGGTCTAAGCTCACTATGGACTGGACATTCGACTTAAAAGACAGCGATGTATTCTGGTGTACCGCTGACATTGGTTGGATTACTGGCCACACCTATGTTGCCTACGGTCCATTAGTGGCTGGCGCTACTCAAGTCATTTTTGAAGGTGTTCCAACCTATCCAAATGCTGGCCGTTTCTGGCAAATGATTGAGCAACATAAAGTCTCTATTTTCTACACAGCACCTACTGCAATTCGCTCTTTAATTAAAGCAGCAGAAGGTGATGCATCTGTACACCCAGACCGTTCTGACTTAAGCTCATTGCGTATTTTAGGTTCTGTTGGCGAGCCAATTAACCCTGAAGCATGGATGTGGTATTACCGCAATATCGGTAAAGAGCGTTGCCCTATTGTTGACACCTTCTGGCAAACTGAAACCGGTGGTCACATGATGACTCCATTACCAGGTGCAACACCATTAGTTCCAGGTAGCTGTACTTTACCGTTGCCAGGTATTATGGCTGCTATCGTTGACGAAGTGGGCAACGATATGCCTAACGGCAGTGGTGGTATGTTGGTAGTGAAACGTCCATGGCCAAG
>JALQUL010000318.1 GCA_023260735.1 Limnohabitans sp.
ATGGGATAACGGTTATTTCCATTTGTTACTTAATTATGATTGGGAACTTAAAAAGAGTCCCGCAGGTGCTCATCAATGGGAACCTATTAACATCAAAGAGGAAGATCAACCTGTTGATGTAGAAGACCCATCTATTCGCCATAATCCTATTATGACCGACGCAGATATGGCCATGAAAATGGATCCTGCTTACCGAAAAATATCAGAACATTTTTATCAAAACCCCGACTATTTTTCTGAAGTTTTTGCTCGTGCATGGTTTAAATTAACCCACCGTGACTTAGGTCCTCGTGCGCGTTATATTGGCCCTGATGCGCCTAGCGAAGACTTAATTTGGCAAGACCCAGTACCGGCAGGCTCTAGTCAATATGATGTGCAATTAGCCAAGCAAAAAATTGCCGCTAGTGACTTAAGTTTAAGCGAGATGGTAAGCACTGCATGGGATAGTGCCCGCACCTTTAGGGGATCTGATAAACGAGGCGGTGCCAATGGTGCACGTATTCGATTAGCGCCACAAAAAGACTGGTTGGGCAATGAGCCAGCACGTTTACAAAAGGTGCTTGCCGTGTTAGAAGATATTGCCAAGCAAGTGGGTGCGAGTGTGGCCGATATGATTGTGTTGGCTGGCAACGTAGGCGTAGAGCAAGCAGCAAAAGCGGCTGGTTATGCAGTGAATGTGCCTTTTAAAGCAGGTCGTGGTGATGCCACTGCAGAGCACACCGATGTGGAGTCTTTTGCGGTATTAGAGCCTCTTGCCGATGGTTTTCGCAATTGGCTCAAACAAGATTACGCCGTACAACCCGAAGAAATGTTATTAGACCGTGCTCAATTGATGGGTTTAACTGCACAAGAAATGACAGTGCTAATAGGCGGTATGCGTGTAATGGGAACTAACCATGGCAATAGCCAACACGGTGTATTTACCCATCATGTAGGTGCTTTAAGCAATGACTTTTTTGTGACACTAACCGATATGGCCTACAGCTGGAAACCCACTAGCAAAAATGGCTACCATATTGTGGATAGAAGCACAGGAAAAACACAATTTACCGCCACCCGAGTCGATTTAGTTTTTGGCTCTAACTCGATCTTAAGATCTTATTGCGAATTGTATGCCCAAGACGACAACAAGGAAAAAATGGTCAATGACTTTGTTGCCGCCTGGACTAAAATCATGAATGCAGATAGGTTTTAAGGGCGTAAGAACGCAGTTTTATTGACAATGGAGCCTGATTTGTATGGTCCTCCCCCTGCTATGAAGTGACCCCATTTTGTTGGACAGATTATTAAAAAGCACTATTGAACTGGGTCCTGTATTTCACAGGACTCTTTCCATTTAATTTTAGTTTTATTCTGTCGTTATTATAGTAGTCAATATATTCCTTTATTCCTTCTTCTAGTTGATCCAAGCTTTCAAACTGATTAAGGTAAAAAAACTCAGTTTTTAATACTGCAAAGAAGCTTTCCATGGCTGCGTTATCATAACAATTTCCCTTTCGAGACATACTTTGTTTGATACCTTTTAAACTTACCGATTCTTGATAAGCCATCATTTGATAATGCCATCCTTGATCGGAGTGTAGTATGGGTTTATCCTTTTTTCTAAGTCGTTCATAAGCTTTTTCTAGCATATTTTGGACCATTTTATAAGCCGGTGTTCTGGCAGTTTCATAAGCAATAATTTCGCCATTAAATAAATCTAAAATGGGCGAAAGATAGAGCTTTTCCCCTTTCACTTTAAACTCCGTAATGTCAGTCACCCATTTCTTATTAGGTGCACTGGCTTTGAAGTTTCTTTTTAAGATGTTCTTTGCTTTTTTGCCCTCTTCGCCCTTGTAAGAGCAGTATTTTTTGGGTCTCACTAAAGATTTTAATTTCAATACATCCATTAAGCTTTGCACCGCTTTATGGTTGATTTGAATACCCCAATTTTTTAACTCCGTTGTTATTCCGCGGTAGCCATAACGACCTTTATGCTGGTCATAGATTGCTTTAATGTGCTGCTTGATCTCTGCGTATTTATCCGTTACAGCCAACTGCTGCAACTGATAATAAAAAGTACTTCGCTTCATTTGAGAGATCTTAAGTACGTCTTCGATGGCAAACTTTTGCCTTAGTTCATTAACTACTTGCATTTGCTCTTTTGAGCTAATTTTTCTTTCGCTTGAACTAAGGCTTGCAACTTTTTTAGGTAGGCATTTTCTAGTCGTAAATAATACAACTCTTTGCCCATTTCCTCTTGAGTCATATCAATGATGGGCTGCTGATCGGAGTTTGATGGGTGAATAGGCTTAGGCATAGAACGAACTTTTTTGGGAGCTGGTTTTAAAGCATCAAGCCCGCCACTGCGATAAAGCTCAATCCATTGAGCAATGGTGCCATGGTCTC
>JALQUL010000363.1 GCA_023260735.1 Limnohabitans sp.
CATTATGCATGGCGTACCAATGACCAAGCTCAACAAGGAAGAGCTTTAAAATGGTGGTTAGAACAAATTGCAAACCCAGCAACTGCGGCTGCATTATTAGGCCAAATTTAATTGTTTTTTGCTTGAATTAAAGTGGTATGAAGCCAATTGACGCAACCGATACAACTTATAAAGGACGCTTTGCGCCCTCACCTACTGGTCCTCTGCACGCTGGTTCTTTGTTAACCGCTTTAGCTAGTTATTTAGACGCCAAAGCCCATGGTGGTCAATGGATAATTCGGATTGAAGATATTGATACGACTCGATGCCAAGATCAATGGAGTCAAGCCATCTTACATCAACTTGACTTTTATGGTTTACGGTCAGATCAAGAGGTAGTCTATCAAAGTAAAAGATTAGCGCTTTATCAAAATGCCTTTGAACAGCTTCAAAAATTTGAGCTTATTTACCCTTGTAGCTGCAGTCGTAAACAAATACAGCATTATTTAGAAAATCAAACCCAGCAAGCTAAGCATCAGCCTATTTATTTAGGCCCCTGTAAAACCCAAGCGGCCAAACCTCATCAAGCCTGGGCTTGGAGACTAAGATCGGATGTGGCAGTTTCTTTGTGGCAGACTAAAAACTCACTACCGCCCAACTATTTCAATCAAAAAAATAGCCACATTTTGTGGCAAGACCGCCTACTAGGCGAGCAAAGCCAAGATCTTATCCATGAGGTAGGCGATTTTGTCATTAAGCGCTCTGATGGTCTATTTGCCTATCAGTTGGCGGTGGTAGTCGATGACCTACACCAAGGCATTACTGACATAGTCAGGGGGCAAGATTTAGCTGACAATACGGCTAGGCAATTGGCCTTGTTAAGTTGCTTAGGCACTAGCGAAAAAGTACTGCCCATTTGGCGATATTATCATTGCCCCTTAGTGCTACACACAGATGGAGAAAAACTATCTAAACAAAATGGTGCACAAGCTTTAAGCACCACGGAAAATCCACTGATTGCACTTAATTGCGCCGCATTGCAATTAGGTTTGCCTACACAAGCACTAAATACCTCCTTAGCCGCTGCTTTAAACAATTGGACACTTAATTGGCATCAAAAAATAATTTTTGAAAAAATTAGACCGACTCAATGAAGACAGACAACGCCAATCTTGTACTCTCGCGCTTACAATAGCGGGCTAAAATTTAATTTTTATCTATTATGAACTCGCCCACCCCAGACAATCAAGCCCCTGAGGCAGAACATCCAAGACGTATTAAAAGTTTTGTGCGCCGTACCGGCAGAACTACGGTTGGTCAAAACAAAGCCTTAGAAGAATTAGGTCCACAATTTATTTTGCAATATAAGCCTCAATTACTTCAACCCGCAGAGGTGTTTGCACCATTAAGCGGTAGTCCTTTGGTACTTGAAATTGGTTTTGGCATGGGCGAAGCGACTGCCAAAATTGCACAAACACTAAGTGCTAGCCATTTTATTGCCTGTGAAGTTCACCCCCCTGGTGTAGGTGCTTTGTTAAAGCGAATAGCTGAAAATAATATTCAAAATATTCGAATTTTTCAGCATGATGCAGTAGAGGTTGTGGACCATATGCTTGAAACCAATAGCCTAGATGGCGTGCATATATTTTTCCCCGACCCATGGCATAAAAAACGCCATAACAAACGTCGTTTAATTCAGGCCCCATTTGTTGCCAAACTGTGTGCCAAATTAAAACCGGGGGGCTATATTCATGTAGCAACCGATTGGCAACCCTATGCGGAACAAGTCCTTGAAGTTTTAAAAGAAGAAACCCAACTTCAAAATACTTCTCAACACGCCAATGGTTTTGCCGATAAACCCAGCTATCGACCACTCACTAAATTTGAAAACAGAGGCATTAAACTCGGTCATGGTGTTTGGGATTTAGTCTTTAGCAAAATCTAAAATGTATAGGTTTGTGCTTCTATGACAGCTTCTTTATGCATTGAGTATCTAGATGATTATTTGCTCATACTCAATAAGCCGCATCATTTATTAACGGTTCCAGGTAAAGAGGCTGCCGCTTTAGATTGCCTTAGCTATATGGCTGAGCAAGCCTATCCAGACGCGCTGGTTGTGCATCGACTCGATATGGCCACTTCTGGCTTAGTCATAATGGCCAGAGGTAAAGCGATGCAAAGTCAAATGAGTGCCATGTTCCGAGAGCGACAGATTTATAAACTTTATACTGCGGTATGCCATGGCATAATTGATTTTAACAATTTAGCCCAGTCGGTAAAGCATCAAAAGCATGTTCAAATTACTCCAGATAATCGACTTGCTGTTACCTACCCCATGATTGCAGACTGGCCTAATCGACCTTTACAAAAGATTGATCATGAAATCGGTAAACCCAGCCAAACCATCATTCAAGTCATCAGTATAGATACCAGTCAACAACAAAGCCGATTGGAACTCGAGCCTATAACAGGTCGAAGTCATCAACTAAGGCTGCATTTAAAAACCTTAGGGCATTCTATTGTGGGTGATAGCCTCTACCCTGCTAATGGTGTAGCGCCATCAAAACAGGCTCCAGCAAAAACAGATGCTAGGCTGCAACTGCATGCGCATTTTTTAAATTTTATTCATCCGGTAACACAAGAAAAAGTGACGATTCATTGTCCTGCTAATTTTTAAACTTCTTTTATTAAATGTACTTGTAATACTTTTAAAGTGGTTAAAACCAATCGCCTACAATCATCCCGCCAATCTATTAACGTTCAATTAACCTCTGGGATGATGCACTCTGTGTAGCCTTTGTAAGCGCTCTTTTGCTACATGAGTATAAATGGTGGTAGTTGAAATATCGGAGTGCCCCAGTAATAGTTGTACCACTCGTAAATCAGCCCCGTGATTGAGCAAATGTGTGGCAAATGCGTGACGCAAAGAGTGGGGAGATAAGTTTTGATCTATGCCTGCAATGAGTGCCATTTTTTTTATCACATACCAAAACATAATTCGGGTCATACACGTGCCATGATGAGTGACAAAAACATATGCGCTGGACTTGCCATTTAATATGACGGGGCGAGACTGGGCTAAATACAATTGTAGAAATTCTACTGCGACTTCCCCCATAGGGACCAAACGTTCTTTATTACCCTTGCCAACAATTTTGACCCAACCTTCTTGCAAATGTAGCTGATGCGTTTGCAGACTCACTAATTCGGAAACCCTAAGGCCAGTTGCATACAAAAGCTCGAGCATACTTTTATCGCGCAAACCCAGAGGAGTTTGTAGATCAGGGGCATTTAACAAGGCCTGCACATTCAGCTCCGAGATGGATTTCGGCAAGCATAACTCGGGTTTGGCAGCATCTAGTCGAATAGTAGGATCTAATGACATTTTTTGCGTCTGATTGGCCCATCTAAAAAATCGCTTAAATACTGTCAAGCGACGATTAGCAGAACTCGCTTTCGTATGAGCATGCCGACTCATGATATATTCTTGCAAGTTTTCTTCACTGCAATGCAATAAAGTTTGATTATGCAGATTTAGAAATTTTGACAAACTTATAATGTCTCGTTGATAAGCTTGTAGGGTATTTTTTGATAAACCATCCTCAAGCCACAAAGATTCGATAAACTCTTGAATCACTCTTTCTAACAATGGCTTTTTAATCGTTTTTTTCATTTGATACAGTCGTTGCTTGAGTTGAAAAATGAAATTTTGATAAAAATGATAAAGCCGCATTTCAAATGCTTGCCCCTGCCGGCTCAGTCCTTTATGAATTACCCACAATTATTAATTCCCGATTTTTCGCTTATTTTATTGGGCTATTTATTGTGTCGCTTTACTGCTCTTAATCGCACAGTATGGGGACCAATTGAAGGTCTAGTCTATTATTTTTTATTTCCAGTTTTATTGTTTTATTCTATTATTAAAACACCAATAGAGCTGGCTACTGCTTCTAGTTTAATGTTTGCTGGGCTAACTTTAGGTGTTAGCGCCATTGTATTGGCCTATTCTGTCGCTTATTTGCCCTTTGTGAACCGATATTTCACAAGTAGTGAACATGCGAGTAGTTGCCAAATTGCTTTTCGATTTAACTCATTTATCGGATTAGCAATTACTGACCGTTTATTAGGTGCTAGCGGTGTACAAATGATGGCCGTGATTATTGGTGTTTGTGTACCCCTTTTTAATATTGCAGCGGTTTGGCCAATGGCAAGGCACTCTCAAAAACCAATCGGGGCCGAACTCATTAAAAACCCACTTATATTAGCCACCCTATGTGGCCTAATGGCTAGATATAGCCAACGTTTGACTATATTGTAAAAACTGTATCTATCCCAT
>JALQUL010000372.1 GCA_023260735.1 Limnohabitans sp.
ATGATCAAACGAGCTGGGTATTAATTCCTTTATTGGGTTTTACCATCGCAGGATGCGCCTTAAATGCGATTGTGACAGGACTAAGCACCCCAGAAAAATGGGCTGAACAATTCAATGGAAAAGCTGATGATTCTGCGGGCAAGAGCAATTGGTTCACGATTGCAGCCATTGCACTGTCTTTATTAATCGGAACTACAGTTTTAATGGCCAGTATTGCATTTAGTTTTCAGCGCTACTTCGAATATCAAATTGAAGAAGCACGTAAAATTTCACAATAACACAATCCCATAAAAAAACCCGCAAACCTTTAAGGGATGCGGGTTTTTGAAACTAATTTTAAATGCCAGTTGGCTGTGTATAACTATTAGCACCACTTAGCATCATTAGCACCAATTAAAATCGGTTTTATAGCAATATGCAATAACCTAGGGCTTGCTCTGGGCAAATCACGACACGGTGTTTTAATAAAGTTGCAAGCTAATCCAATAACCAACTGCAGCAACAAAAGCGCTAGCAGGTATGGTTAACACCCAAGCCCAAACAATATTTCCTGCTACACCCCAGCGCACAGCACTGGCGTTTTTAGTAGAACCTACACCCACAATCGCACCCGTAATAGTATGAGTTGTAGAGACAGGAATACCTAAAGAAGTAGCAATAAAGAGGGTCATAGCGCCACCTGTTTCGGCACAAAAACCACCCACTGGTTTAAGTTTAGTAATTTTTTGACCCATTGTTTTTACAATTCGCCAACCACCAAACATAGTACCGAAACCAATCGCCAAATAACATGACACAATCACCCAAGTAGGCGGAAGTGCTTGGCCAGGCGCTACATAATTAGTTGCTAATAACAATAACCAAATAATACCAATGGTTTTTTGTGCATCGTTACCACCATGACCTAAACTATACGCAGCAGCAGAGACTAATTGCAAACGACGAAACCATTTATCTACTTTAGAAGGTCTAAAGCGTCTAAAAATCCAGGCCACAACTACCATCATTAAAGAGCCCAATAAAAAACCCAACAATGGTGATACAAAAATAAATAACACTGTTTTGGTCAGTCCCGCCGCAATTAAGCCTCCGGTACCTGCTTTTGCAATCACAGCACCCACAATCCCCCCAATCAAGGCGTGTGAAGAACTACTTGGTATGCCGTAGTACCAGGTCACTATATTCCAAACAATAGCGCCAGCTAATGCACCAAACACCACATGAGTATCAACAATGCCAGGTTGAGCGATACCTTTTCCTATGGTTGCAGCCACACTTAAGTGGAAAACAAAAATCGCTACAAAGTTGAAAAAAGCGGCAAAAGCAACCGCCTGCGCAGGTTTTAACACACCTGTTGAAACGACTGTTGCAATAGAGTTAGCGGCATCATGAAAGCCATTCATGAAGTCAAATACCAATGCTAAACCTACCAGAAGAATAACTACCCAAAGGGCTGTTTGAACTTGTTCCATTCGAAACCTTAGCCTTCGCTATTAAGAGTTTTCAAGCACAATGCCTTCAATCACATTAGCTACGTCTTCGCAGCGGTCAGTGATTGTTTCCAGCAATTCGTAAATAGCTTTCAGCTTGATAACTTCACGAACATCGGGTTCTTCGCGAAATAATTTACTCATTGCGCTACGCATTACCCTATCAGCATCTGATTCAAGTTGATCAATTTCTTCGCAAGTTTTAAGAGCTGCCTCTGCTGTGGCTTGATCTGAAATTTTGTCGAGTAATTTCACCGCATCGCGTAAACGTTCGCAACACTTCAAACTTAACTCAGTTAAACGGGTAATCTCTGCAGTCATATGACGTACGTCATACAAAGCCATGGTTTCGGCACAATCTTGAATTAAATCGGCCACATCATCCATGGTATTAATCAGGCCATGAATTTGCTCACGGTCAATTGGCGTTATAAATGTAATGTGAATCGCTTTATTGACGTCACGGGTGATTTTGTCTGCTGCTTCTTCTGCAATATCTACATCACGATTATATTTTTCACGTAGATGCACGTCGTTGCCTTCAAGACCGATGCGAACTTCTTCTTCGGTGGGGTTCGGGTTTTCCTTCAGCAAGCTGATGGAGGCCATCACCATTCCTGGAGTGCAGTATCCGCAC
>JALQUL010000376.1 GCA_023260735.1 Limnohabitans sp.
GAGTTGGCTGCTAAATTAACTCAGTTAGCCCCTAAAGTGGGTGATAGAAGTTTTGATCATGTGTTTTTCTCTTCTAGCGGTAGCGAGAGTAACGACACCAATGTTCGTATGGTACGTCGTTATTGGGATCTATTAGGGCAACCAGAGCGTAAAACCATTATTAGTCGCCACAATGCGTATCACGGTAGCACCATGGCTGGCGCCTCTTTAGGCGGTATGTCGGGCATGCATGCACAAGGCGATTTACCAATCCCTGGTATTGTGCATATTGACCAACCTTATTTTGAAGAAAATGCTTTAGCAGGTGAGTCTGAACATGATTTTGGACTCAGAATGGCTCGTCAACTCGAAGCTAAAATTCTTGAAATTGGCGCCGATAAAGTGGCCGCATTTATTGGAGAACCGGTACAAGGTGCAGGAGGCGTAATTATTCCACCTGACAGCTATTGGCCAGAGATTCAACGCATTGTTGATCAATACGGCATTTTATTAATCAGCGATGAAGTAATTTGCGCCTTTGGTCGTACAGGGCATTGGTTTGCCTACGAAAAATTCGGTTATAAACCTGATTTAGTGACTTTTGCTAAAGGCGTGACCAGTGGCTACGTTCCTCTGGGTGGTGTCATGGTGGGCAATCGTGTGGCCAAAGTGTTAATTGAAAAAGGTGGTGAGTTTAATCATGGCTACACCTATAGCGGACACCCAGTGGCTTGCGCAGTTGCCTTGGCAAATTTACAAATTATGGAGCAAGAAAAGTTAGTTGATAAAATTAAATATGACTCAGGTCCGTATTTAGCTCAAAAATTTGCTCAATTAACAGAGCATCCATTGGTGGGCGCGGTTAAAACTTGCGGTTTTATGGCGGGTTTATTATTAGTTAAAAACAAATCCACCATGGAGCATTTTGATGCTAATTTGGCCGTAGGTATGATTTGTCGTAAGCATTGTTTTGGTAATGGCCTCATTATGCGTGCAGTGGGAGATCGTATGATTATTGCTCCTCCTCTCACTATGACACATGCTCAAATTGATGAAATGATGGGTTTGATCGTTAATGCTCTTAATTTAACTTATGAGGAAATAAAGTCACATCTCTAAGCGTATAAACTAATAACCAGTGCCTTGAAATTTTTCAGACACAGGTTATGATTTAGAGGGGGCTGTAGCATGGGGCGCAGCCACCTAATTTTTCTGAAAGCGATTATTATGAAAAAACAATTGTTGGTTGTTGCGATGGCTGCTGTATTTTTGGCCGCTTGCGGTAAAAAAGATGAAGCACCAATGGCTGCTGATCAAGCTTCTGTTGCGGCCTCTACGGCTTCTGCGAGTGCATCTGTAAATACTGAGGAAAAAGTCCTAAATGTTTACAATTGGCCCGATTACATTCCAAAAGATACTTTGGCTAATTTTGAAAAAGCCACTGGAATTAAAGTTCAATACCAAACTTTTGAAACCAACGAAGCGCTTCACGCTAAATTAGTCGCTGGCAATACAGGCTACGATATTGTGGTTCCTGGTACCTCTTTTGCTAAGCCTCAAATTGATGGCGGTTTGTTACAAAAATTTGACAAAGCCGCAATGCCTAATTTTGCCAATCTTGACCAAGGTGTTTTGGACAATATGAAAGGTGTTGACCCGACCAACGAATATCTAATTCCTTGGGCATGGAGCTATACCACTGTAGGTATTAATAAAGGTAAGGTAGCAAAGGCTTTAGGCACTACACCTATGCCAGAAAACGCATGGGACTTGGTTTTTAACCCAGAATACACCAAAAAATTAAAATCTTGTGGTATTGCCTTCCTTGATTCACCCACAGAGATTTTACCGCCTGCATTGCACTATATTGGCAAACCTTCTTACACACCAACTGCAGAGGATATCAAAGCAGCTGGCGCGGTTCTTGCAAAAGTACGTCCCGATATTCGTTTATTCTCTAGTACCATGATTGACGATTTAGCCGGTGGTAAAGCATGCGTGGCCTTAGGCTGGGCAGGTGACATTAATATCGCTCGTGCTCGTGCTATTGAAAATAAAAATGGCAATGACATCGAAGCCTTAATTCCTAAAACTGGTGGTTTGATATTTGTCGATGCCATGGCAATTCCTAAAGATGCCAAGCATCCAAAAAATGCAGTTGCATTTATGAATTTCTATCATGAAGCAAAAAATGCAGCCGCCTTAACTAACGAGTTGGGTTATGCAGCAGGTAATAAAGCAGCGATGGCGCATGTTGAGCCAGCGTTAGCTAGCAATGCCACCATGTTCCCTACACCTGAACAAATGAAAACAATGGTGCCACCTGTTTCATTTACTGATGAGGTAAGAGGACTCATGAGCACCGCTTACACTGCATTTAAAAAGGGTAAATAAATTGCTGAGTGGCTCGAACCAGTTGCAGATTGAATATTAATTGGTTCGAGTTATTGAATGCATTATCCTCATTGCTTGAGATTCAATCTAAACGGCTAAATCCAAGTACCTATTGTAGCTTGGGATTTTGAGGTCATGGTTAGTTGTCAATGGCAATGGGGTTTTTTAATGAGTGCATGAATTGATTTTTTTTAAGCGTTACTTAAGGTTCTTTAAGACTGTTTAAGGCTCTGCAGCAAATTGGCTAGGATTGAGGTTTGCAACAGTTTTCATAGTAATTAAGTAGTTTTTAATAAAATTCAAATTCTTGATAAGTTAGATTTTAAATAATTGAAACACCAATAAACAAGAAGGTAGGTGGGGACATGGCTGAAATAAAAAACACATCAGATGGCTATTTAAAAACGGTTAATTTAGTGAAGCAATTTGATGATGTCTATGCAGTTGATGATGTGACTTTGTCAATTGGCAAAGGCGAAATTTTTGCTTTATTAGGTAGCTCTGGTTGTGGCAAATCCACCTTGCTTCGTATGCTGGCAGGTTTTGAAAAACCTACTTCTGGCAAAGTGGTTTTAAATGGTGTTGATATTGCGGCCCTACCTCCTTACGAGCGGCCAATTAACATGATGTTTCAATCTTATGCCTTGTTCCCACATTTGTCGGTTTGGGAAAATATTGCATTCGGTCTTAAGCGTGAGGGCATGCCTAAAGATCAAATAGCCAAGCGGGTAGATGAAATGTTAAGCCTTGCACAACTCAACAAGTTTGCACAGCGTAAACCACATCAACTCTCCGGTGGTCAACAACAGCGTGTTGCTTTGGCTCGTAGTTTGGCCAAAAAACCTCAGTTATTATTATTAGATGAGCCACTTGGTGCGCTTGACAAGAAACTGCGAGAGCAAACTCAGTTTGAATTGGTCAATATTATCGAGTCGGTGGGGGTAACGGTGGTCATGGTGACTCATGATCAAGAAGAGGCAATGACTATGGCTAGCCGCATTGCGGTTATGAGTCAAGGTAAAGTCTTGCAAGTAGGCAGTCCTAAAGAAATTTACGAACACCCTAACTCAAGGTTTGTGGCTGATTTTATTGGTAATGTTAATCTCTTTGAGGGACAACTAACACTTGATGAGCCTGATCGTTGCCAAATTTCAACCAAAATTGGTGAGATTAATGTAGGCCACGGCGTGCCGGGTAGCTTAAATATGCCAATGGCAGTGGCGGTGCGGCCCGAAAAAATGAATATTGATAAGGCCAAGCCCGATCAAAACTATAACGTATTTACTGGCAAAGTCAAAGAGATTGCTTATTTTGGTAGTTACAACACTTATTTGGTGGTTGCTAGTAATGGGCAAACTGTAAAAATAACTGAAGCTAACACCACACGTAATATTGTCAATGATATTACCTGGGATGATTCAGTGTATTTTTGGTGGGATGATAAATCTGGTGTAGTGCTGAGCCACTAAAAGGAGCTAGTTATGAAAAAACTCACTCTTGCTGACCTTAAACCAGGCAAAAAATTTGTAATCGGAGTTCCTTATTCTTGGTTGATTATATTTTTTGCGATTCCATTTTTAATATTAGTTTGGATCAGTTTTACCAAGAATGGTGGTGTTGATCCATTTAAAACACTTTATTCCAACGGTACTTTATTTTTAGAATACGATAATTATTTATCTATTTTTAAAGATACTTCTGACCCTGATGCTAAATGGGGAGATACACTTTTTGTAGAAGCCTATTTGCGCTCTATCAAATATGCCTTCTGGACTACCTTGTTATGCCTAGGTTTGGGTTATCCTTTTGCTTACTTTATTGCTCGTTCTAAAGAGTCGATTAGGCCTACATTATTAATGATGGTGATGCTTCCTTTCTGGACTTCATTTTTGTTAAGAGTTTATGCTTGGAAGGGCATCTTAAACGACGACGGTGTGTTTAATCGTTTGCTAATAACTTTAGGAATCATTAATGAACCGATTCAAATGCTCTACACCGACGTATCCATGTTAATTGGTATGACCTATGTGTATTTACCATTTATGATTTTGCCTTTGTATGCCAATTTGGTCAAAATGGATTTTAGATTGTTAGAAGCGGCCTATGATTTAGGTACTAGTCCTTTTAAAGCATTTTGGCTTATTACTGTGCCTTTATCTAAGGCTGGCATTATTGCAGGATCTATGTTGGTATTTATTCCAGCTTTGGGCGAGTTTGTTATTCCTTCATTATTGGCCGGTCCAGACAACATCATGATTGGTAGAGCAGTATGGGATGAGATGTTTGCTGCCAATAACTGGCCACGGGCAACTGCTTTAGCCGTGGTCATGATCTTGTTAATTTTAGTACCCTTAGCCACTTATTATTACTACAGTTCTGACCGTGGTCAGAAAAAAGGAGAATAAAAAATGAATGCAATTACACGTTTTTTACAGCTCCATTTTGGTAAATTTTGGATGGCAGTAGTGTACTGTTTTTTATATATTCCGCTGTTATTTTTAATTGTATTTTCATTTAACAGCACTCGCCAAGATGCTCAGTTTACAGGTTTTTCATTACGTTGGTATTCTGAACTCCTCAATGATCCAAAACTAGTAGAGGGTTTTTGGTTGTCCTTTAAAGTAGCCTTAATGAGTGGAGTTTTTTCTGCGATTTTAGGTACTTTTGCTGCCTTTGTTTTGGTGCGCTATAGAAGGTTTGTAGGCCGCACATTATTCTCTGGCATGATTAACGCACCGTTAGTAATGCCAGAGGTGATTATCGGTTTATCTTTATTGCTGTTAATGGTTTGGTCGCAAAAGGTGTTAGGTTGGCCAGAGCGGGGCGTTACTACTATTGTTTTGGGTCATACCTTATTAGGTATGGCTTATGCCATGGTCGTGGTGCAATCTAGATTACTTGAAATGAATCGTCAAATTGAAGAAGCGGCAATGGACTTAGGTTGTAAACCACTACAAGTATTCTTTTATGTAACCTTGCCTAATATTATGCAAGCGGTAGTAGCTGCTTTTTTATTAACCTTTACCCTGTCATTTGATGATGTGGTGGTGTCTGAGTTTTTATCGGGCCCAGGGGTTACTACTTTGCCACAAGTCATTTTTGGTTATGCTCGTAGGGGGGTCAATCCGACTATTTATGCTGCCGCTACTTTGCTTATTACAACAGTGACGATTGTGATTGTGGGTTACAGCATATATATTGCCAGAAGTACCACCAAGCGTCAGCGTGAAATGGCTGCAGCTTATAAATCATAATTTTGGTATTTATTTATGCGACTAGTGATGTCGCTGTTCAACTATGAGTTCCCTTATCTGATTGGTTTTAATTAATCAGATAAGGCGAAAATAGAAATTTTCCTAGTTTTATTTTCAATTAATTAATTGAATGGGTTGAATTGACTCAATATTTTCTCAAAGGTGGTTTTATGGAATTGAAATTTGACGGTCGCGCACTTATTGATGGTAAAAGAGTGGATGCCAAAGATGGTGCTGTATTTGATTGTATTTCACCTGTAGATGGTCGAATTTTGACGCAGGTTGCTCGTTGCCAAGCACAAGACATTGACAGCGCTGTAGTGGCTGCAAGAAGAGCATTCGAGCAAGGACGGTGGTCTAAATTAGCTCCAGCTAAACGCAAACAAATTTTAATCAAGTTTGCTGAATTAATTGTACAAAACGGTGAAGAATTAGCTTTAACAGAAACCCTTGATATGGGGAAGCCGGTGCGATTTGCCAGAGCCGTAGATGTCAATAGCGCCGCCAATTGTATTAGATGGTTTGGCGAAGCGATTGATAAAGTTTATGATGAAATTGCGCCTACAGGACAAAATGCTTTGGCATTAATTACTCGTGAAGCGGTGGGTGTAGTGGGAGTGATAGTGCCCTGGAATTACCCTATGATTATGGCGGCATGGAAAATTGCTCCTGCCTTAGCAGTAGGTAATTCAGTGGTTTTAAAACCGAGTGAAAAATCACCTTTAACCGCACTTCGTTTGGCCGAACTGGCGCTTCAAGCAGGTATCCCAGATGGTGTATTAAATGTAGTACCTGGTTTTGGTATTGAAGCAGGATCCCCATTGGCGCTTCACATGGATGTTGATTGTATTGCCTTTACCGGTTCTAC
>JALQUL010000385.1 GCA_023260735.1 Limnohabitans sp.
GTTGGTATTGTTATGAGCTAATGCCTCTGAAGTGGCCTGCCTCACTACCCTACCATAACCTGTTGGGTTAGCCATTTTCAGTGTGAGCACGGTCATGTGCTGGCCTGCAGACAGGGCAATTAAGGCTTTTAATGTATTTACGTGGGTAAGTGGCACATCACCGCTTAAAATCAGTGTCATACCATCATCTGGCAAAACAGGCGCTGCTTGTTGCACGGCATGACCGGTTCCCAACTGCGGCATTTGCAAGACACAGTTTAAATCAATTTGATGGGATTGCTGCTGAACAAATGACTGCACCTGTTCGGCTTGATGGCCTGTAATAACCACACAAGACCTGGCGCCTAAATCTTTAGCCGTGTTAATAACATGGCCTAACAAGGCCTTGCCACCCAACTTTTGTAATACTTTTGGGATTTGGCTTTTCATGCGGGTGCCCTTGCCTGCAGCCATAATGACCACATCAACTGCTGGTAAAGTGGACCCCTGATGGGCGGTAACTTGTGTGTTTGCTGAACTCATTCATCAACCCTCAAAACATTGTTTTTAAATAATTCTCGCTGTCCATTTTGCTTACTGCATATTGAACGGTGTTATTACTGCAATTATCTAACCTAAAACCATTGTTTTTGCGACTTCAATGTTAGTTTTTGAGGCGATTTCATGACAAAACTTGAGGGCTTTCTGTTAAGCCTCGGGGAAAAGCATAAAATAGTAAGGTGCAAAATATATCTCATACCCCCCTCAATGCTGACTTACACAGTCATTCGATTTTTTCTGACGGTACTTTAACGCCAGAGCAACTGGCCGAGCGTGCCAAAAAGAACGGTGTTCAAGTTTGGGCGCTCACCGATCATGATGAAATCTCTGGTCAAATAAGGGCCATTGATGCCGCCCTATCTAAAGGTTTGCAATATTTGACTGGGGTCGAAATCTCGGTCACTTTTGCTCAAGAAACAGTCCATATTGTGGGACTGGGGTTTGATCATCTCAATTCTGACATTTTAAATGGCCTTGAAAAAACCCGCAGTGGACGAGACCTGAGAGCACAAGAAATGTCTGACAGCCTAGCTGCCGTTGGCATTAAAGGCGCTTATCAAGGGGCATTGCAATATGTGGGTAATCCACGCCTCATATCTCGCACTCATTTTGCCCGATTTTTAGTAGAAACCAAGGTTTGCTCGGACACCCATGAAGTCTTTAGACGTTTTTTAACTGAAGGTAAACCTGGTTATGTACCGCATCGTTGGGCTAGTTTAGGTGAGGCAGTCAACTGGATTAACAATGCGGGTGGTATTGCTGTAATAGCGCATCCTGGTCGTTATAAATTCACCGCCAACGAAGAGTTCGCTTTGTTTTCTGAATTTAAAACACACGGCGGTCAAGGAGTTGAAGTGGTAACGGGTAGTCATACGATTAACCAATACGACAAATATGCCGAATTAGCACTAGAATTTGATTTAGTGGCCTCACGTGGTAGCGATTTTCACGGCCCAGGCGAAAGTCGCCTCGACCTAGGCGATCTACCACCTCTGCCCAAGTCTTTAACTCCCGTTTGGCAAGCGCTTGAACATAAAGTCATGCAACCTTGATTTTTAAAGGTCCTCACTATGGCTCAGTATTTTGAACTTCACCCTGAAAATCCTCAGCTTCGTTTATTAAAACAAGCCGTCGCTTTGCTCGATAAAGGCCAAGTTTTAGCAGTCCCCACCGACTCTAGTTATGCCCTAGTGTGCCATTTAGACGATAAAGCAGCCATTGACCAATTGCGTAAAATCAGGAAAGTCGATGAAAAGCATCACTTGACTCTTTTGTGTAAAGATTTAAGCGAACTAGCCAACTATGCAAGAGTCGATAACCAACAATTTAGATTCATTAAATCACTCACACCTGGAGCCTATACTTTTATTCTAGAAGCCAGTAAAGAAGTGCCTCGCCGTGTGAGTCATCCGCAACGCAAAACTATTGGCCTGCGTGTACCAGATCATCATGTCCTACAAGAATTATTGGCCTTGCACGGGAAACCTTTATTAGCTACTACACTCATACCACCACAAGAGTCTGAAGCGCTTAACGACCCGCAAGAAATTCGTGAACGTTTTGAACATCAATTAGCAGCTGTCGTGGATAGCGGTGCATGCCATAATCAGCCCACTACCGTAATTGATTTATCAAACGGCGAACCTTCCTTAATTAGGCAAGGCAGAGGCTTAACCGCTGGCCTAGGCTTATAAATTTTTAATTCATTCGGATATTTATTTATGGACTTTAATGAGTTGCTACAGACGGTTTTGACTTTTGCTTTACCGGTCATTTTTTCAATTACGCTACATGAAGCCGCGCACGGCTATGCAGCCAAATATTTTGGTGATAACACCGCTCAAATGTTGGGACGCATAACGCTTAACCCCATTAAACACATCGATCCTATTGGCACCATTGCCATGCCATTAATCTTATATTTTGCAACTAGTGGTGCTTTTGTATTTGGTTATGCTAAACCGGTTCCTGTACGTTTTGGCGCTTTAAATAATCCTAAACGTGACATGATTTGGGTGGCCTTTGCTGGGCCTTTTAGTAATTTGGTTCAAGCTTTTTTGTGGCTTTGCCTCATGATTATTTTAAAAGGCATAGGCATTGAAGAAGAGTTTTTTCTTAAAATGGCAAGCGCCGGTGTTATGGTGAACTTGGTAATGTTTGCCCTTAATTTATTTCCACTCCCTCCTCTTGATGGTGGACGAATTTTAATCGGCCTGTTACCCATGAATTTGGCTGTTGCCTTGTCTAAGGTAGAGCCATGGGGTTTCTTTATTATTATTGCCCTGCTCTATCTTAATATTGTGGATAAGATTTGGATGACTCCAGTGATGCAAGCGAGTTGGTCATTCCTTCAGTTATTAGCAACACCTCTACAAATCATTTTTTAAATTTTTCTGCGTATTACAAAGCTTTTTTATGGCAATTACTCGATTTTTAACTGGCATTACGACCTCTGGTACCCCTCATCTTGGCAATTATGTAGGCTCGATTAGACCCTCTGTACAAGCTAGTCTTGGCGACAATGTAGAGAGCTTTTATTTTTTAGCCGACTACCATGCTTTAATTAAAGTCGATGACCCAGTTCGGATTCAGCGCTCTACTCTAGAAATCGCGGCTAGTTGGTTGGCTTGTGGATTAGATCCGGAAAAAGTCGTTTTTTATCGCCAATCCGATATTCCAGAAATTCCAGAGTTGTGCTGGATGCTCACCTGCGTTACAGGCAAAGGGATTTTAAATCGGGCTCATGCTTATAAAGCTTCAGTTGATAAAAACCAACAAGCTGGCAACGATCCTGATGCCGATATTAACGCTGGTTTATTCATGTACCCCGTTTTAATGGGCGCCGATATTTTAATGTTTAACGCACATAAAGTGCCTGTGGGTCGTGATCAAGTTCAGCATTTAGAAATGGCCCGCGATATGGCCAATGCATTTAATCATAGATACGGTAACTTGTTTTTTCCACCGCAAGAAGTAATTGATGATAATGTAGCTACTTTACCAGGCTTAGACGGCCGAAAAATGAGCAAAAGTTATGACAATACCATTCCTTTGTTTGCCTCAGAAGATCAACTTAAAAAATTAATCTTTAGCATTTTGACTGACTCCAAAGAACCAGGCCAAGCGAAAGACACTCAAGGCTCTGCTTTATTTGAAATTTTTAAAGCCTTTGCAAGTGAAGCGGAAACCATAGCATTTGCCAATGAATATGCTCAGGGTATAGCTTGGGGCCAAGCCAAACAAAAAGTATTTGATAGGCTTAATTTAGAGCTAAGCCCACTGCGCCAACGTTATGAAGCACTTATTCAAAATCCAGAAGCAATCGAAAAAGTTTTATTGGCAGGTGCTTTAAAGGCCAGAAAATTAGCCACCCCATTTATGCAGCAAATTAGGCATGCAGTGGGTTTAAGAGCGATGCAAGCAGTAACTCAAAAGAAAGTCAAAACTGAAAAAATTGCCTTACCTAGCTTTAAACAATATCGTGAAAGCACAGGTTTGTTTCACTTTAAATTATTAAGTGCACAAGGAGACTTGTTACTACAAAGTGAAGGCTTTAGCTCTCCTAAAGAAGCTGGTTTAGCGATTAAGAATTTGCAGATTAATGGCAGTGTTGCAATGATGGAACTAGGCGACCTAGTCAGGTTAGAAGCTCAAGCTAGTCAAGAACAATTGAGCGAAGCTTTTGAAGCATTGAAACAAGCGGCTGAAGAGTAAACCTAGCCTCTGCAAAACAAAGTTCTGTAATATTTTTGATTCTATATACCTATTAAAAGCCCTTTGTTTTAAGCCCGTTGCTTGACCCACTTCATCAATAGTGGGTCATTTTTTGTTTTTACTGCATTAACTTCTTAGCTGCTTGTAGGCGTTTTAAAGATTCTGCATTTAACTCTTTATTGTGCCGATTCCAGTTACGCATAATCAAATCTAATCGCTCTAATAATTGCTCAGTTAGGTTTATATCTTTAAGTGCAATTGCCCAAATCGTGTATTCAACAATGGATTCAAAGCTTCCAAACTGGTCAGCGCAATATTTAAATTTCTCTGCGGCTAATTCCTTTTGACCAGTTGCCGCATAGGCTTTGGCCAGTAGCAATTGTGTCTGCTCTGGTTTATAAGTTCCAATTTCTTGCAAGTGTTGGATGCAATCTTGATAACGAGCAGACTCAAAAAACGCACGAGCAGCACATAATTTAATTTCGGGGTCATTGGCAAAAGGGCCTTTTAAGCAAGCTTCGTAATTGAAAGCTGCCTCTTGGGCATTGTTTGCTTCTAATAATGCATTAGCGTAGCGCATTTGATTTTGAGCAGTTGGAGTATATTCGAAAGCTGCTTTTGCCTCTCTTAATTCTCGGGTGGGGTCAATGGAATTAACAATAGCAGATACTGTTTTTTTAGCACCACGCTCCATTTTGGAGTTAGGTAAATAAATAGCGAAAAAATAAACCACGCTTCCTAATAAAGGGAAGGAAAACAAAATAATAAGCCAATACATTGGTTGGCCAGATCTTATGGCATGAGCGGCAAAATAGAGTGCCACTAGAACATGTAAACCCAAACCCATAAACGGCATAATTCCCCCTAATAAAATAATTTAGGTTAGATTTTATTCATTTATTTAAGTATGGAAAAAGTTAACTCGAAAATTACTGAGTAATTCTAAAAATAATTGAATTATTTTAAAAAAGCCTGCTGCTTTTTATTTTGACTCTCGATATTGCGAGCAATGCAATCACAAACAAAATCGCACAACTCATAAATAGCCGGATCGGCAATTTTAAAGAATGCGTTGTTTCCACGCGACTGTCGTTCCACAATTCCTAAGCTGCATAACTGAGCTAAATGCCTTGAAACATTGGCTGGACTAGAAGTAGTTAACTGCACTAACTCGGTTAAATTATGTTCGTTTTGACGCAAACAATTAAGAATTTGTAGCCTATTTGGCTCGGATAACGCTTTGAAATACGTAGCAACTTGCGTCAAGTTCTCGGAACTCAAACCCTCCATTTTTCTTCCTTTTTATTTTTTGTACCTAATAGCTTACCACAAAAAACTATTTGCGCAAATACGAAATTATCTATTTGCATAAATATGCAAATAGATATATACTTATAAAAACACGTATGAATTGATACTTTAAAAAAACTCAATTCTCATCAATTGAACTTACTATTTGCTAGCCTAATTATGAAATCTAAAAATTCATTTGTGATTGCAACCATCAGCCTGTGCATACCTCTTTTAACCCTACAAGCTACGACTACATGGGCGCAAACCAAAACAAATGCGGCTGTTGCGTTATCTAGTTTTGTAATTCAAGCCAATCAAAATGCGCAACAAAATAGCTTAGAAGGTTTGGTTGAAGCTGTTAAACAATCTAGTATTTCTACTCCATTGGCGGGCTCTATTACAGGCCTCTATGTAAAAGCCGGCGACACTGTCAAAGCGGGTCAAGTCTTAATGCGAATTGACGGCCGTAGCGCAGGTCAAAACTTATTAGCCAGCCAAGCACAAGTAGGTGCGGCTCAAGCGCAATATGAAGCAGTTAAAAAAGACTATGAACGTCAACAGCAACTTTTGCAAAAAAACTATATTAGCCGAGCTGCTTTTGAACAATCAGAAGCTCAATTTAAAGCCGCTTTGGCTCAGCTCAATGCACAAAAAGCACAATGAGCGTGACGCGCGACCAAA
>JALQUL010000417.1 GCA_023260735.1 Limnohabitans sp.
ATAGAAGGTTTGGACCTAGTTTTAATAAGTTTAAAGAAGCTTTAATTAGTGGTAGTGACTTCTCTATCATCACAGCCCGATCGAATCCTCCACGAGCGATTAAAGACGGTATAAAGTACATTATAAATAATTCTTTTAAGATTTGCCAAGCACTTGCGTCCACCCATAACCATGAAGTCAGAATAGACCACACTGGCAAACTCAAAACCAGCACGACACAAGCTAAAACAAAAGGCAGGTGTTTTTTCAGTTGCATTTTCTAGATTTCGATACTTTTTTATCAGTATCGCTTCCATAATTATCTAGGTTTCAAGTGTAAACTATGAATGAGAATGATTTTCATTTAAGGTTGAATAATGTTTTTACAACTGCAAAACACCACCATTGAATATGCCACTGCAACCCCACCTGCGGTTGTTGACTGCTCATTGTCTTTAAACACTGGCGAAATTGGAGTTTTATTAGGCCCCTCTGGATGTGGTAAAACCACGCTTTTAAGAGCCATTGCGGGTTTACAAAAAATTCGAAATGGCCAAATTGAATTGGCGGGTCAAATCATTTCTAGCCCCACTGTTCACCAAGACCCCAGCCTCAGAAAAGTCGGTATGGTATTTCAGGACTATGCCTTATTTCCTCATTTATCGGTGGCAAACAATATTCGTTTTGGCTTAAAAAAACTCAGCCCAGCCGCCCAGAGTGAGAGAATTCAAGCGGTTTTAGAATTGGTGGGGCTTGCTGACTCCTACCATAAAATGCCACATGAATTATCTGGTGGACAACAACAACGTGTTGCGCTTGCACGCTCTTTAGCACCAGGGCCTAGCCTACTTTTATTAGATGAACCCTTCTCTAATTTAGATGCCAACTTAAAAGAGCGCTTAGCCCAAGAGTTAAGGCAAATTTTAAAAGCCAGTGGCACTACTGCGTTGTTTGTCAGTCATGATCAGCAAGAGGCTTTTGCAATTGCCGACAAAATTGGCATTATGAACCATGGTGTATTAGAACAATGGGATGATGCTTATACGATTTACCACCAACCCAAAACTCGTTTTGTAGCTCAATTTATGGGGGATGGTGTATTTATAAAAGCCAAAGCATCACAGCAAAATCAACAAATTATTTATGACACAGCCTTAGGACAGCTGGTTCAAGATATAGCATCTTCAGCTAACAACCCTCATAGCCAAGCCATTCTTTATGGAGATTGTGAATTGTTCATTCGAGCAGATGACTTGGTACATATTGATGCCTCTCATGTGAAGGCCACCATTAAAAACCGCTCATTTAGAGGAGCGGAGTTTTTATACACCCTAGAATTAGCCAATGGCGAAAGGGTTTATTCTTTGGTGCCTAGTCATCATCAACATCAAATTGGTGAAGCCATTGGTTTTGAAGTTCAGGCCGATCATTTGGTGAGTTTTCCGATAGTAGAAACCCACTAAATAACCGCCTTTATTTATTTATGCATTCAGAATTATTTTTTGCCCAGTGCGGGCGCTTTCTGTACCGGCCTCTATTAGTTCTATTACTTTTAAAGCATCTTGTGCAGCGACCGGATTAGTCGCACCTAATTGAATGGCATTGTAAATGCCTTGGTAATAGGCTTGGTATTGTCCTGGCAAGGTGTTGTGCTCTGATTGTGCCAACCAGTCACCGTGAGCTAAACACAGTTGGCCTTTTACAGGGTCAAGTCCCCATGTTTCAGAACCAACCGCTATGCCTGCTTTGAGTTGGTCTTCTTGAATATCAAGGCCCATTTTGGTATAACTACCTTTAGTGCCATGCACTACCAACCGAGGTCCGGTTTGTGCCACCAAAGCACTGGCATGTAACACCACTCTTAATTCTTGGTATTGCAAAATAGCATGAAACCAATCCACCGCTTGTGATTGATCACGCTGTATGGCAGTATCTAAATAAATGCTTTGTGGTGGCCCAAATAATTGCAAGCTTTGATCAAGTAAATGAGAACCTAAGTCATACCAAAGACCAGCTCCTAGTTGATCGGACTCGCGCCAGCGTTGCCTGACCTGGGGTCTGAATCGATCGAAGTGTGATTCAAAATGCACAATACGACCTAAAGTGTTTTGCTGTATTAATTGCCGAAGCGTTAAGAAGTCAGCATCCCAACGCCTATTATGAAAAACCGATAACAAAAGTTGAGCCTTCTCGGCTTGATCAATTAAGAGTTTTGCTTCTATACTGTTGAGGGTAAAGGGTTTATCTACCACCACATGCTTGCCTGCTGCTAAGGCCATTTGGGCTAATGCAAAATGGGTTTCATTGGGGGTGGGAATCACTACTAGGTCAATATCGGCACTTAATAACATTTCTTGCGGATTCGCAAAAACAGGCATATGAGGCAAGACCATTTGCACTTTGGCCGCATCAGAACTAGAAACCGCCACCAGCTCTAGACCTGGAGTGGCCATTATTAAAGGGGCATGAAAGGTAAGGCTGGCATAACCAAAACCCATAATACCGACTTTTAAAACACCTTGTGTCATGATAATACCTGCTGACTTTTAAGTAGTTGGGGTTGAAAAGACAAAGGCAAAAAGTTTTCCATCATAAAAAAATGATCATCATGAAAACCATCGGCATTTGCCACTACCTCATCATAGGCCATCCACTGTGCACTTGCAGCATCATCACCCGCATTCAGACTTAAATTAAAACCATCTGGTAACTCAAAGTGATGAGTGTGCGAGATGACTCTGCCCCTTTGACTACGACTAGGATGATCGAATACTTGAACGGCTTTTAAATATTGCAAGGCTTGCTCTGGGCCAATTGCTATACCTGTTTCTTCGCGTAACTCACGCAAGGCTGACTGATAAACAGTCTCGTGTTGCTCTAAAAAACCTCCCGGTAAGGCGTACAAACCCTTGCCAGGCATACGACCTCTTTGTATGACTAGAACATGCTGCTTGTGGGTAATGATTGCATCTACTGTGACTAATATGGGTGGATAGGGTGCAGCAGACCAGGCTTTTTTTTCTTTTTGCAAGGCAAAATATTCTTCTGCCATGGTGAGGTAATCAGGGCTTTGCCACCATTGTTTTAAAAAATCAAAACTCGCATGAGGGACTTGTTGTTGAATGACTTGCCAGCCTAGTGCAGGGTCTTGCTTGTTTGGTGCTACAGGACTTAATTGCCAATAGGTATGGCGTAAGGCTGTTGCATTGGTAGGGCCTTGGCTTTCTAATTCGCACAATTGCCATTGTGGGAATTGTGCTAAATACTCGGTAGAGGTGTCTTTATGGTGGCCCACTAAAATAATTTGGCTAAGTGCCACTGCCGGAAACAAAGCATGCACTTGTTGTTGCAAGGCTTGTGACCACCGCTGCATATTATAAAAATCACGCAGCGGTAAAAAAGTAATTCGATGGTGTAACTGCGCAGGCAATGAATTGAGTATGACCTGTTGCCGCTCTTGCCAGACAAATGGCTGACGAGGCGAACGGGCTTGGTAGCTAGAACCCAATACCACTATACAATGCTTGGCTACCTCTAGGCAACGCTCTATCATGGCTAAATGCGCATGATGAAAAATTTGAAAACGACCAATACAAACCGACAATGCTGCCAAGCCCGAATCACTACTTGCTTGCGCTATTAATGAGGCTGGATGAGTGGGGCTATTGGGAGTGTGAAGATGATTACTTTTCATAATGATTGAATAGCTTTAAAAAGCGCTTTAAAGCCCTAGGTAATGGCTCAATACGTGGGAGACAGGTAAATGACTCAATTAAGACGGCCAGTGCAAAGTTGCGCTTATTTTGCAAGCCACGCTTTTGCAATTTGAGTGGTGGTTTTTAACTGCAGTCCTTTTTCTTGCATATTGTCTAAAAATGCTTGAGCGGTTTTTTCAAAACCGGTAACTGCACTCATACAATCGGTCAGTAAAATAATTTTGCTATATTGACGTGAGGGTAAAAACTCAACCAAGTGCTCTAGACTAGCCTTTACACAGTGGCTACTCGCTTGACCCGCCACGTAAATTTCATCGGCCGCATCAAGTTGCTTGATTAAATCCAAATTGAGTTGTGTATCGGGATCGAGGGGGTCGGGGACTTCTGCTTGTATGGCACTGTAATGCTCGGTCCAAGCGTTTTTTCCTTTGCTTACCCAAGACAATTTTTGTTGTGAATCGTGTTGCCATTGCTCTAGCGCTTTTAACACCGCAAAATGCACTTGGTGACCCCATGTTCCCATCACACAATGAGTGGGCCAAACCATTAATTGATAACGATTTTGGGCTTCTAATTGAGCCAAATAATCAGATACTCTTTGACGAGAACCAGTGAGTGCCATTTGATAAACACCCGCCTCAAAGTCGGCTTTTGAAATAACCGTAAATGGGGATACTGCACTGCCATCTGCTTTTTTCCAAAATGCAGGATGAGCAATATCAAATTCATGATGACTATCAAGGGTAGTGGTAATAGCGTGTAAATGACTGCCTATTTGCCCTAGCCAATTGGCCAAGCGCAACATATCTTGATGCGCCCCTGTAACAGGCAAAGCAGGGCGAGAAGTAATGCCTTGTGAGGCTAATACGGTGGGCGCAATATCGCAAAAATCATTTTGTGGATCGATGAGAAATAAATGCCTTTTGATGCTCACGGTTTTAGTCCTTTTAACAGCTTCATCTTGATGGAATTGAAACTGCATTTTAACCGTGATTAACTAGGACTGCGCATTTGAGATCGAGTGATAAAGGCCATCATGATAAGAGTGAAAATTAATAAGCTCCACCAAACCAATGATTGTGATGACTGAAACAGGCCTATTATGTCAGA
>JALQUL010000058.1 GCA_023260735.1 Limnohabitans sp.
AATTAGCAATCTTTGACAGTTTTAGTCAAAACAAACTTGACTCACATAAGTGCGGTATTTCAAAGTCAACTAGCCAAGCAAAGTTGCGCTTTGACCGCTTTAAATTCGGTCGTGGGTGGTTTGTCTGCGTATCAAGTTATGCCGCGAGGCAAAAAAAGCGCGAGCATCATCACAGTCACGTTGAATGCCTTTAGTAAGGGACTCAAGACTGTCATAGCGCAATTCATCATGAAGTTTATGCAGTAGTTCCACGCGTACTATTTTACCGTAGCCAAAGTTCAAATCTAAGTGACTTGGCCAATCTAATATGTGAGTTTCGAGTAAAACTCTACCACCGTTTACATCATTTGGGTCTAATGAGGGCCTAACACCCATATTAGCCACACCAATTAGTGGGTGCTGGTGCAGGTCATGTACTAAAACTGCAAAAATCCCACTACAAGCAGGTTTCCAATGGGGGAAGCGTTGATTAATGGTTCTGAAGCCAAGTTCTCGCCCTAATTTTCTGCCATGTACGATGTGTCCTGATACGCAATAAGGACGTCCTAATAGTTCTTCTACCCAAGACATTTTTCCTTGAGCGAGCGCTTGTCTTACTGCAGAACTAGAAACTCTAATATTGGCTAACTCAAAACTGTCTAATTTATCAAGTTGAAAGCCATGTAGCATGGAGTTTTTTTGTAACAAATCAAAGTCACCTGTTCTTCCAGCGCCAAATTGAAAATCATCACCCACCATTAAAAATTTCATGTTTAAATGGTGAATCAAGACATTTTGAATAAAGTCCTGTGCGCTTAATTGTGCAAAAAAAGTGTTAAAAGGCACAACAATACAGTGATCAATACCTAAATTAGCTAGTTCATTAATTTTGTCGCGAAATGTGGCAATTCTGGCAGGTGCTAAATCGGGCTTGCCATTTTGTTTTGCAAAAAAATCTCTAGGGTGAGGTTCAAAGGTTAAAACGGCCGTTTTTAGCCCAAGTTGCTTAGCTTTTTCTTTTAAATGGGCAAGCATTATTTGATGGCCACGATGTAAGCCATCAAAGTTTCCAATAGTGAGAGCATAACCTTGTGCTTGATTAAACCCATTTGGAAAAGGTAAGCCATTAGAATGATTAAAGCGAAGACGACTGATTTTCATTCTTTGAGTTGAGTAAGAATTAATGAGGTGTGGGTAAAGCATTGAAAAATGAATTTTTTCAATGCTTTTGAGAGTCTTTTGTATTTTTGATAAAAACTATTTATCAAAAAAGGGCTCAAGACCGTAAATCATAACGGCAAACTCAAACGAGCCGAATTAAACTGAAAAAAACAATGAAAAACGACAAGAAACCGTTGAATTGCTAGTTGTTGGTTGATTAACACTATGATTTAATCAAGTTTTTAATTATAAATTGATGCTTAGTTTATCAATGGTTGTAGCATATATGTCACTCAGTTAATTTAACTTAAATCAATTCTCGTTTAAAAATATTCGCAATCACGTTACAATCTCCAATACTTACGAGTAAACGAGATGGATTTTCCTTGTTGTTGCGTTTTATTAAATATAAAAAGCAACCAAAAATGATTAAATGGAGCAAATTAGAAGTGAGTGCCATCAATAACATTCCCCGTCGTCTAGTCACCGCCCTTCGAATGGGTGGGCTTTGGGTTGCAACTTGGGGTGCAGCAGCCGCTTATGCGGTTAACGACTTAAAAGGCGGTCCCGCCGTCAATCAACTGTATTTACATCCGGCCGCCACCAAAATTGCTGAAGAGCAACGTTGGTTACACGACATGATGATGGTAATTTGCCTTGCTATCTTTGTAGCTGTGTTTTCTGTGATGTTTTATTCCATTTGGAAGCATCGTAAATCACGCGGTCACAAACCGGCAACTTTTCATGAGTCGGTAAAGGTCGAAATTATCTGGACGGTTGTTCCATTTTTAATCGTTATCCTTATGGCATTGCCAGCTACCAAAGTGTTAGTTGCACAAAAAGATACCACCAACGAGGACTTAACCATTAAAGCCACTGGTATGCAGTGGAAATGGGGGTATGAGTATTTGCGTGGTGAGGGTGAGGGCATTGCTTTTATTTCTAACCTCGACAAATCTCAGCGCGCCATGTCCAATTCTGGTGTGGTAGATGCTAAAGAAACCGATTATTTATTTAAAGTCGATAATCCTTTAGTAGTTCCTGTAGGCAAGAAAATTCGTATTGTTACTACTGCTAATGATGTGATTCACTCATTTGCCGTTAACTCATTAGGTATCAAGCAAGATGCTATTCCAGGTTTTGTTCGTGATACCTGGTTCCGTGCCGAAGCTGAAGGCGACTACTACGGCCAATGTCAAGAGTTGTGCGGTAAAGAACATGCCTATATGCCAATCCATGTCAAGGTCTTAAGTGAAAAAGCTTACTCAGAATGGGTAGCTGTTGAACAAAAGAAAATGGCTGCTAAATTAGATGATCCTACAAAAGTATGGACATTAGATGAAGCCATGAAAGCTGGTGAAAAAGTATATGCAGCGAAATGTTTGTCATGCCATCAGTCGAATGGTAAGGGCGGCGGAGCTATTAAACCAGTGGATGGTTCAGCGGTCGTACTTGATGCAGATGCTAATAAACAAATTATGGTTTTATTGAATGGTCAAAATAACCAAGCAATGCCGTCATGGTCTTCCTTAAGCAACTCTGAAATTTCAACTGTCATCACTTACACAAAAAATAGCTGGTCGAATAAAACTGGCCAAGTGGTGCAACCAGCTGAAGTGGCTGCTGCTCGTAAATAATTGTTATAAATATAGTCTGGAGTTCTCAACATGAGCGCTGTTCTTGATCATTCTGCACACGGTCACGCTGATCATCACGATCACCATGGCCATCATGCCCCCACCGGCTGGCGCCGTTGGGTATTCGCTACCAATCACAAAGACATTGGTACTTTGTATATGTTATTTGCATTAACCATGTTAATGTTAG
>JALQUL010000131.1 GCA_023260735.1 Limnohabitans sp.
GGTCTTCTACCGATTGTAAAAAATGTTCCAATTCAAATGCCCAAGCAGTTTTATCTAATGAACTTAAACAAAATTCACACTTAAAGGGGCAACCCCTAGAGGCCTCTACATACACGATGCGGTGTGCAATATCGTTTGCACTGTATTCTTTATAGGGCAATTGGATGTGCTCAAGCGATGGTTGTTCCCCAGCAATTATTTTCATCAGTGGCCTGGGGCCATTTAAAATGTGATGACATAATTTGGGAAAACTAATATCACCCCAGCCAGTAATTACGTAATCGGCTAGCTGAATAATTTCTTGCTGATCGGTTTCATGGCTGACTTCCGGTCCGCCTAAAACAATTTTGATATCGGGTCTAAGTGCCTTTAAAGCTTTAATTAAAGCCAGTGTTGGTATAACGTTCCAAATATAAACACCAAATCCAATGATTTGAGTTGGCTTATCTTCATTAGAATCAATAGACTCCAGTGTTTGCATCACCGACTGTAACAAATCAGTGGTGTTTCGATTAATCGTGAGTTCAAGAAGCTGGGTTTGTGAATATAAACTACCCATATTCGCTAATAAATATCTAAGCCCCAAAGAAGCGTGAATATATTTAGCGTTAAGTGTGCATAAAACAATGCGTGGAGAAGTATTTTGCATACCTGTATTATCCTTGTAAGTGATGCAATTTTTGAAAGTAGCAAATGAATCAGCAGAGAGTGGCTTTAACTCATTTCAATAGTAATACCAAGATAGTTGCTCTACTGCAAAAAATAGGCTTTGTCTTATTAGGCCTAGTTTTTGGTTTAGTTTTGAGTTCAGCTTTGTACGCACAAAATTTAGACCTAGGGAAAAAATCCAATAAAACAGACTTTTTATCTACTAGCAACCCAAAAATAAGTAGTAGCTACACCACAGCTCAAGTCAAGGCAGAATTATTGCTTCATGCCCCCAAGCCTATACAAGCGGGCTCCATTTTTTGGATCGGTTTAAAACTCAGCCACGCCCCACATTGGCATACCTATTGGAAAAACCCAGGCGATTCTGGTTTGCCTACCGAATTAGAATGGACTTTGCCTGCGCAATGGAAAACTTCTCCTGTATTATGGCCTCTACCTAAAAAAATTCCAATTGGCCCTTTAGCCAATTACGGCTACGAGAATGATGTGCTGTTAATGACCGAGGTGAAGGTGCCTGCTCAATTAGATAACACCGAGCAAAACCCAGTGCGTGTGCAACTTCTTGCAAAATGGTTGGTTTGTAGTCAAGAGTGTATTCCGCAAGAAGGCAAGTTAGAACTAGAGATTCCTTGGCAAAAAACGGCTACGCAAAATAGCCTTGATTTTGAACAAGCTTTTGCCCAACAACCTCAGACTTTAAAGTCGGTAAAAAGCAACCAACTGAATGTAGATGGAAAAGAAATAGAGCTTCAAATTAATAACCTACCAAAAGCCTGGCAAGGTAAAAAATTAGAAGCGATGCCAGAAACACCAGAAATTATTAAAATGACGGCCCTACCGGTACAAGAATGGAGTGGCTCCAATTGGAAAATAAAAATTCCACTTTCTGGATTTTTAGGAAGCCAACCCAAACAAATGGCTTGGGTCATTGCCCCTGCAGATTTTAAACCTACAACAAGTAGTCCGGCTTTAAGAATAGAGTTACCTGTTAAAGGGATTTGGCAAATCGCTCAAACATCAGAAGTTGCTACTAGTGCTGCCAATAATGCCTCTAACGTTAATACGAGCAGTTCCGTGGTAGCGAGTGCCCCATTAGCCTCGTCTCAAGCGCTTTCTTTTAGTACGGCATCAATGGCTTCTGGTGCTTCTAGCACGATTGCAACCCACTTAAAAAATCAAATTGATCAGGGTAATGAGTCGCAAAATAACTCCTTAGCCACTACCACCATTAATTGGACTGAGTTCTTTATC